>JBDLRS010000066.1:0-36144 GCA_039799965.1 Pseudomonadota bacterium | reverse complement strand
GCTATTTCTCAATAGCACGGGGATCCGTAATGGAGTGTGGCGCACTCTTTGATCTGTTAAACGCTCTAAACTATGTCTCCCCCGACGAGTATCGCGCTGGAAAGCGTTTGCTTACAAGGATTGCAGCCATGCTTTCCAAGCTATGCCTTCAGCCCGCATGATGCCTATTTCGGGTACGTTTACGTGCACGAGCACGTTCACGTCGGGATAATACCGAGCCCTACCCACTCGATTTCACGAAGACCCTTATTTGTGAAAGTAATGAACAGCTACCAGGTAATCCACACAACGTAGCCCCGTCCCCTCGGTTCCCGACGCCATGGCCTGAAATAGCCACAACTTTGTATCTGAAAGATCTTTGCGGCCTTTCGCCAGGTCGCTGCATCGTAACACCTGCCTTCCAAAGCAAGGGAAAGGTTAGAAACGATGACGGCACCACCCGGAACACATCAGCAACCACACGCTCGCGACGCAGGCCGCGCTTCGTTGAGAGTGGGGTTGCTCACGCCGTGGAATCAGGCGTGTGGTCTCGCGACGTACGCGAAGTTTTTTGTTCCGCACCTCTCATCGCATATTGTCGCTATCTTCGCGGAAAACAAGTGCGAGGTCGTCGGACGTGATGAGCCATTCGTGAACCGTTGCTGGCACCGGATGGTCGCTGGCTCTGAGCCAGCGAATTATTCGATACTAGAACGCGAGATAGGGAGGGCTGATCTCGATATCCTCCACATTAACTGTCACACCGAGTTCTTTGAACAGCCACTCTTTTCGTCCATGCTTGGCAGAGTGAAGAGTTTGGGGGTAAAGGTCGTTGTTCACCTACATCAGCTTTTCACAAAGAGACCGGAGCATGAAGCCCTCATAACAGTCGCGGATAGGGTGATCGTACACTCAAACGAAAACCGCCTTGAGGCGATCGCTAATGGCGCGTTACCGGAAAATGTAATGGTTGTCTCGCATGGGGTGGAGATAAGGACCGATCTCGCCTCTGAATCTCGTCAGTCTTTGCGAGCTAAGCTCGGTATCGATGGACAGGGACCGATTGTCTCAAGCTTTGGCTTCATTCAACCACACAAGGGCATGGAGGCTGTAATTGAAGCAGTTGCTCATTTGCAGGCTCGGGGAATCCCCGCTCGTGGCATAATCGTCGGGCAGGCTCGCTCGGACCAGAGTAGTAGTGCGACATACCTCAAAGGTCTTCAGGATTTCGTGCGGGCGCACCAGCTCGACGATTGCATTACGTTCGTACCCCGATACGTAACCGACCAAGAGGTAGGGGAGTACCTCGCGGCCTCTGACCTTGTCATTATGAATTACCACTCCGATTACTTCGAGGCGTCAGGGGCGTGCTCCCTCGCCATTGGAGCGGGAGCAGTAGTTATGGCGTCACTTGCCCCCGGGCTGATGGCGTTTGGTGACGCGGTCTGGCATATGACCGGGGGCTATCCTCCTGGAATCTCCGCCGAGATACTTATCCATAATCCTCGCCTCTGCGAGCAGATCAGGCTTAATGCACGCGCCTACGCTCAAGAGAACGAGTGGTCAAAAACGGCTCGCCGTATACAGGATGTTTACGAGGGAGCCACCATCCCTCGGCAGCAACGGCCCGAGATAGTGTCTCAAGGTTCCCAAGAGGTTGTGGTCGCCGTGGTCCCGGAGGCTACCACCCCCACCGCTCGTACCGCGATGCGGGTGCTCTTGCAGAATCGCCCCGATACCTTTGTTCATCGCGGGGGAGATACCGTCATAGTTGAGCGGTTAAGCCAGGGACTCAAGGCCCGTGGTGTCGATGTCACCGTTGATGTTTTGTGTACGGAGGATCCATCGAACTTCGACATCGTTCATCTCTTCAATTTAGCTACCGCTGAGCTCACAACGAAACTGGGTAAGAGAGCTCAAGCGGCTGGTGTCCCGTTCGTTGTTACCACCCTCTATGAGGACGTTCCAAAGTTTCATCACCAATCGCATGCTGTCGCCATCGAGTTGTTGAGGTATGTTGCCAGAGGACAAGATCGACAGTGGTGGGGTTCCCACACCTTGGACCTCGATTCCGTCATTCCCGCCGAGCGATTTGAGGGTGATTGGATAGTCGATAACGCGACGACGCTCTTCACGAACGGATCGGGAGAGTCAAACGCTCTCCTAAGAGATTTTCCGCAAGTAACCTCGGTAGTAGAGGTTCCACTTGGCCATGAAGTTGGTCGTATCGTCGGTCCTGAGATGTTCGAGCGCGAGTACGGGGTCAAGGACTTCGTGCTCTGCGTGGGCAGAATCGAGACTCGGAAAAATCAGTTGATGTTGCTCAAAGCTCTTGAGGACTCTGATCTCACCGTGGTCCTTGCGGGTGGTGGTTTCTCATATCAGCCTGAATATGAGAATGCGGTACGGGCGTTTAAGCGAAAGGGACGTACGATAATCTTAGGTCGTGTAACCCAAGAGATGTTGTCTTCCGCTTACTCCGCTTGCCGTATTCATGTGCTTCCAAGTTGGTATGAGCTCCCAGGCTTGGTGTCTCTAGAGGCAGCAGCGCATGGAAAAAATATCGTTGTAACCAGGACCGGCACGACGGAGGACTACGTTGGTACGAAGGCCTTCTATTGTCAGCCTTGGGATTCGGATTCCATTAACGCGGCTGTATCGGCCGCATTCTATGCGCCCGTTAAGGAGGGGCTTGTAGAGATGGCTAAGAGTTATACGTGGGATAACGCAGTGGATAAGACCGTTTCGGCTTACGAAAATATAGCAAAGGGAGGTCCAGCCGAGGTCGGCGATGTCCCACAAGTTACGCCAGTTGGAGGATGCTACGATATGAGCGCCGATTCAAGACACTTAGAAACCCTTATTGAACAAGGTGAGAGAGCCGCCCGAGAGGGTGACTATGCGCGCGCCGAGAACTTTTTGAGAGAGGTCGAGGTTGTCGACTCCACATCAACGAGAGTCCTCAAGGCTCGTGGCGCGATGTGTCTGGCACAAGGTCGGATCTCCGAGGCTGTGAGTTATTTCGATAGGGCGCTTACGGTGACCCCGAATGATCCCAACCTGCTTACAGGCCTAGGCATGTGTGTATCGGCATCTGGTCAACCTGTCGAGGCTATGTCGATCTTCGAACGGGTCCTCGCACAGGTGCCAGACCACCTTGTGGCTCTCCATCAGCTTCTCGAGTGCGCATATCGGCTCGGGGTGTTCAATCGCGCGGAGAGCGCGGTGCGTCGCTACCTCTCGGTGAAGCCACAAGATACCTCGATCCGTTTCTGTCTCGCCGGAGTTCTGTATAAGGAAGGACTCTGGTCAGCCGCAAACGCTGAACTCTCACGAGTGATCGCTGAGCGTCCAGACCATGAGGGGGCTTGTGAACTTCAACAGATGCTCGCGCAAAAGATGAGACCTTCTCTCGCTGCGCAGCCGGCGGTGCAGGTGCCAATCCAGATGTCTCAACCAACCTTGACAGCCTCATCGGCTGTCGAGGCTTCGATGAAGGAGGCCGCCTCGTACTCGAATGAGCCGAGCACAGGTATCGCGGCTGAATATTTCCAACAACGAGATGAGAGAGCCGCTGATGTGGCGAGCTTCGCTGATGGAAAGATGGATGAGGCTGAGAACTATAAACGTGATGGCAGGCAGGATGACGCTCGCGAGGCGCTTGCCACGGTGCGGCGCACGCCAGGCCTTACTGAAGCACAACGTGAGCGCTTCAACTGCATCGAGGCTGAGTTCCATGTCATGGATGCGGAGATTGAGATCGCTGACCAAATGTATTCGCGCGTGTTGACCGGAAATCCTCGTAGCGTGCGAGCCCTCTGTGGCAAAGGTGCTCTCGCCGCGGAGCGACAGGAGTGGACAGCGGCACAGGAATACTTCGATACCGCCGCGGCCATCGAGCCCACGTACGACGTCGCCCTTGCCGGGCTCGGTCTGTGCGCCATGGTCAACAAGAGGGAGGAGAAAGCGTTCGAGCTATTCCAACAGGCCGTCGCGTCGAATCCTGAGAATCGACGCGCGCTCCTTGGGGTTCTCCAGCTCGGATACCCGATGAAGCGCTATACTGAGATCGAAAAAGCGATTAATTCGTACCTTGAGCTTCACCCCGCGAATATCGAGATGTTGTACTCGTTCGCCGGAATCCTCTTCGCGCAGGGTAAGGTTGAGCAGGCGAAATCCGAGGTAGAGAAGATCCTGATCTTCGAGCCTCAGCATACGAGAGCTCTTGAGCTTCGCGACCTCCTGCGTGGAGAGGCGCCAGCGGGCCTGTTTGCACGGCAGTAAAGGACCTAACAGGGTGGTGAAAAAATGGCTCATCGTGGAATGGAGTGGGTGCCAACGAGCACAAAGGTAACGTAAACCCTTGCGTTGGCTTATACATAGCGCCCTTTCCTGAGTTTGCGTCCACGAGCACGTTCACGTCGGGATAACACCGAGCCCTACCGACTCGATTTCTCAAACCGTGAACATACGGAGCTGTCGCGTAATAACAGGCAAGACCGCCACCTGAAACGGTCGCTTTTGCGTGAGGAGATCCTCAACGTCCGTCATTGTCGAACGAATCCCCTCATAACCGGTCGCCTTTGTAACTGCTGAGCGTATCTCATCAGTCTGGGTGAGTCCCTTGCGAACGATCTGGCCGGTAATGACGGAGATATTTCGGCGGATCTCCTGATAGGATCCCTCAACTAATTCCTGTTCCCACTTGCTTGTAGTCTCTACGAGGTTCTCAAACTTAAAGAGCTCGTTTATCCGAAGCTCTTCAAGGACCTGCGAATATGTGCTTGCGACAAGCTTCACGTCGCACGAGAACTCTCGAGCGGACCACAACATCTCAAGGAGTGGCAAGATTCGCCGATACAGCGCGAAGGTAGTGGCCTCAGGTGTCTCAGCGTCGAGTGCACGGTACTCGGTCACACGGCGCTCAAACCGCGATAACTCCTTGCCGGTAAACACAGCCGTGCTATGCGTGGCGAGGGTCTTGAACTGCTCGGCGTAGAGGCTGACGATCTCTTGGAGCGAATGTGTTGTCCCGTGGGTAGAGAGGAGCCAGTTAGCCGCCTCTCGAATCGCTATCCCCATATCCAGCCACAAATTGGTAAACTGCGGGCAACGCTCAGGGGTATCGAGCCTCTTTAGCTTTGCTCTCAACGCCTCGCCACCTAGTATCGTGTCAGCCGCCAGGATACACTTCATAGCGGTCGGCACAGTTGTTCCATTCATCGAAACGACCGAATGGACGAAAGATATCCCCACAACCGGAAGCATGGTGCTGATGATCTCACTTGCGATGATATCAGAGCGGAGAGGGTGGGAGAGAACCTCATCCGTGAATCCCTCCCGTACCTTGGGTGGGAAGTAGGACAGGAGGAATCGTTGGAGGCTCTGGTCTTTACACAAGTTAGTTGGTCGAATCTCCTCTTTGATCCACATCTTTACCGCGGCGCTACATAGTGCGAGCTCCGGACGGGTCATTCCGGTCTTGGAGGCCCCTCGTTCGTCGAGCTCCGCTTCATCGGGTAGCGCGTCTCGATTTCGGTCGAGGAAGCCCCGTCGATGCATCTCGCGAATGAGATACCGGTACTGCTCCATCGTGGTGGTCGACCGGAGCTGAGATACGGAGAGCATCAGGGCTTGATCTCGATTGTGCTGCAGAACCGACTCAACCACGTCAGGAGCGATCTCCTTCAAGAGGGTGTTGCGTTCCTTAAGGGAAAGGTGTCCCTTAGCGACGAGGGGAGAGAGGAGGAGCTTGAGGTTTACCTCATGGTCGGAGAGATCTACCCCGCCCGAGTTGTCGATCGCGTCGGTGTTGATTCGCCCCCCTCGGAGAGCGAACTCAATACGAGCCCTTTGGGTGAACCCTAAGTTCCCTCCCTCACCAACAACCTTCGCTCGAAGTTCGTCAGCATTCACGCGCACACTATCGTTCGTGCCATCGTTCACGTCAGCGTGAGACTCAGACGGAGCCTTCACATACGTTCCAATACCGCCGTTCCACATCAGGTCGACGTCGGCTTTAAGCACCAGTGACACAAGCTTCTCACCGTCGACAACGTTAGGTACATCGTCAGGTATTGAGAGGGCGGCTCGAATCTCCGGATTAAGGGTGATCTCCTTGTCGAAGCGGTTAAAGACCCCACCACCCTTCGATATTATCTCCGCGTTGAAATCTGACCATTGGGTTCGAGGTGTGTTGAAGAGTCGTACCCTTTCCTCAAAAGCTTTTGAAAGGTTCGGGGAGGGATCGATAAAGATATGCTTGTGATTGAACGCCGCGATGAGCGCCATATTCTGATTGAGTATGAGGGCGTTGCCAAACACATCACCCGACATATCTCCAAGCCCCACAACGGTGAAGGGCGCTGTCTCATAGTTAATGCCGAGGTCCCGAAAATGGCGCAGCACACACTCCCAGCCACCCTTCGCAGTGATGCCATATTTTTTGTGGTCGTATCCAGCAGAGCCGCCCGAGGCGAAGGCGTCACCGAGCCAGAAGTTGAAGTCATTCTGAGCGATCGAGTTCGCGAGGTCGCTGAAAGTTGCTGTACCCTTATCGGCCGCCACGACGAAGTACGGGTCGGGTTCATCGTGGATAATGAGTCCCGCTGGGGGCACAACGGCTTCGTCTCTCTTGGTATCGGCGAGGGTGAGCAGCGCGGTGATATATTCTCGATATCCCTGTTCGACCCCTTTGGCAACGGCTTCTCCCTGGCGGGGAAGGTTTTTCACAATAAAGCCACCTTTAGCACCACTCGGAACGATGATCACGTTCTTTACCTTCTGGGTCTTCATCAGACCGAGCACCTCAGAGCGGTAATCGTCGAGTCGCTCGCTCCATCGAATACCTCCACGCGCGACACGAGCACTGCGCAGGTGGGTGCCCTCGATTCGGGGTGAGAATACGAATATCTCAAAGAGTGGGCGAGGATGTGGCATAAACTCGATCTCTTGAGAGCGTAGCTTAAGAGCGAGGGTGTCTGTTTCGGTGAAGAAATTCGTCCTTACCGTATTGCGCATCAACGCGAGTATCGCTCGGAGCACCCGGTCTTGGGTGATGTCGGGAACCTGTCGGAGCGCTTCAATGAGCACTGACTCCTCCAACGAGGCTCTGCGACCGCGCTCTTCAAGCGATAACTCGTGTTCGGGATTGAACTTCCAATCGAAAATCCGGCATAGCTGTGCGGCGACGTGCGGCGCACCTGCGAGCGCCTCCCACATCGTTCGCTTGGTTGAGATCTTGTGAACTTGCCACAACAAGGCGCAGTACCCCCGAAGTAGTTCGATCTGCTGAATGGTGAGGGGAGCTTTCCGCAGTAGTGCGTTGAGAGCGTCGTTCGCGGCCTCACCTTGCAGCACCTTGGCTAATCCGGGCGCGACCGAGGTATTAAAGTTCTCACTGCCAAGAGATTGTCCTTCGTAGGGACGAACGGAGAGCTTCAGCAGATGCGTTGTGCCGTGAGGGCCGACGCATTCGTAAGAATAGGCGCTTAGCACCTCAAGACCGACATTTTCTAGGACAGGGGTCGCCAGGCTGATAGAGATCTCTTTGTCGAGAGAGAAGATGGAAAGGAGGGCGGGTGCTCCTCCTTCGGGGGCAAAGAGTGACACGGCGACCTTTGTTTTTTCCGAAAGGGTCGCGAGTGAACGGAGATCGTGGGTTGCTTCGGCGATGTCGGTTGCCGCTTTGTAGTCCTCTGGAAAGATCCCATCGAGTGAGAAGGGGAGCTCAAGTAACTCACTCGCCGCTCGGAGCTTCTCGTCCCACGGCAAGGTGGCCGCGATGATAAGGTTCGCAAGGGTGTCTGGAATGAAGAAGGTCCCTCGTCCCGTTGGCAACGGAGTGCTGATGTACACCCGAAATTGGCGCTTCTTGCTAGAGTCGATGTGAATTTCACTCGACCATGGATCGGCTTGAAAGGTCCCCTCAAGGAGCGTTTGAATAGTTGATTGAACGGCCGAACTGTATCGCTCAGGTGGAAGGACGATAGCGGTGAACGCGCGCCGTCCAAACTCATCGACCGTTGTGATGCTTCGGGTCTCCTCCTGGCTGAATACTCCGAGCGCCAATCTGGTGACCGCGACTAAGCTACTGGTGGAGGTCGCCAGCGCCTCGTCGGTGGGCATGTTATCGATAACCTCGACGATATACTTGTAGTCATGAGAGTTCGGGATCGTGCCCTCTTCCGTGACGATGGTCTCAACCTTACGGCGGAGGATAGGGATGTCCTGTGCCTCGTGAGCCCACGCTTTAGAGGTGAGGTAACCGATAAACGACGCTATTGCCGAGGAGGACTTTGTCGGTTGCACCAAGACGTGAAGGAGGGTCGCGTGTCGGTGAATTCGTGATGAGAGTCGGAGCTTTCGTATCGAGATATGAAGATCGTCCTGCTTGAGCGTTTGGATATCCTCATGAACCTCCGTGCCGAGGTCCGTTGTGTAAGAGTTCTCCCCATGCCACACGCCGAGAAGAGAGGAGGGTTGTAGACCCTTCTCAAGGGTTCCTGTTCCCGCGCCCAAGAAGAAGAAACACCCATCGTTTAACCACTCCAAAAATTGCGCGACCTCTGAGGATGGGAGGTCTCCGGAGTTGCTGCGTAGGGTGGTCGTCTGGAGTTTTCCTCGGGTTTCCGACACGAGCCCCTTCATAGCGGGGAAGTCCCCCCCAACGCGCGTAAGGCTTCGCAACATCTGCCGAAGTCGCGGAAGAAGGGGCGGTGTTCTGTCAATTGACCCGTCATGGACCTCAATGAAGGAAGCCGCGATAGGCGCTCCTTTAAAGAGCACGATGGGATGGAGGAACGCGTCGACCCTAATATCAGCGTCAGAGAGCGTCTCCGCGATTGAGCTGATGATGAACGGATGATCGTCGAGGGCGATAAAGAGCGCTCCCGCGTTATCAGCAAGAGAAAAATGTAGGACGATACGGTCTTGATGGGTTGCTACGGCTCCGATCGCATTGAGGCTGCCGGACACGATGCGGTGCACGTCCTCCGGAGTTTGCGCTCGGGTGAAATCGGAGGAGGCTCGCGCGAAGAGCGCCTTCACGTAGCTCGCGAGGGAGAACTTCTCTTGCGGGTGAAGGGGGTCTGAAAGCGCCGCGAGGATCTGGTGGTCCTCCTTCGAGAGCAGAGACGCGAGTGTATCGATGAGGTCAGAGGATAGAGGTTGGGAGGTGTGTCCGCTCATGACGTGATGTGGTGCAAATTGAGATGAGTTGTGGAACAAACGAAGGATCGAATCCCCGGTCGTCCCGGTCTCACGAGTATACTCTTGAGCTTTGAGGTCGGCACTTACATTAGCTCCCTTGAACGCGATAGAACTCGTTCAAGAAACTTGCACCCAGTAAATTCAATTGTTTAGCTTGTTTTATTGGGCGTCAGTGCGTTTTGTCTAGCATGATGACGTTCTATTGCTCCTAGTAACCTCATGGCTTCAGGGGGTTAGGTCGTCCTGATAGCCTTCCGAATGGCATGAACTCTCTCAGTGGGTGGGTCAGCATTTTTCTTCGGTCGAATAGCCGCCAAATGTTCAGCGCCCCTCTCGGTAGCCGATAATGACCCCTGCATACAAGGATGTGGGCACCCTGCTACACTTGAAGGGTAGGGAGCGCGTATGTCTTTCTCTTAACGGTAACAGTGAGGTTGTATCATGGGCGATTATGAATTTGACCCCTCCGCATCTCGCCGCTTGCCTGCGTTTACGAGACTTGCCTCCCAAAAGCCAGGGAGTTCGAGGACAGATCCGGGCGGTAAACGTTGCCCGATAGGGTCACAGACGGGCAGCATCTTTAATCAGGTTCAGGTTGCTAGGGGCTCTCCACGGAGGGATACGATGCCCGATTCTAGGCTCGCGAGGCTTGAAGATGCTGTTGATGACAATAAGACATCGTCGTTTACCCTGTACACCCTTTCGGAGGCGTCGAGGGAGATCCAAGAATCTAACATCAGCGCTTCCGCCGCGTCTGTGAAGGAGGTTGAGGCAGCCGTTAGACTGGCGGAGGAGCTACGACAGCGGATAGTAGGTAACGACCCGTCGGCGAACGAGGCTCAGGCTGAGAAGCTAAGTCTTGCGATGGTTGAACGACGGCTGCAATCCTAGCGAGGCGCTGTCCTGCCAGAGGACCATACTACGTTTAAAAACAGTACATTACTCCTGATGTGGAGTGTGAAACGTGTGACCCGAGATGGGGTACCTCGGTACCAGTAGCCCTTTCGTATCTCTCCTCAAGCTATCCTTACGCCCCCCTGAATTGTTGAGGCACGAGTATTTGTTCCTAATCCCCGGATGTGGTATTCCAGCCACACGTTATCGGTCGTTCCGCGGGGATGAAAAGTCAGCTATGGTCGCATTCCGTTTCAAGCATGTTTGTTTAGAGTCGTACGCAATATCCACACCTCCAACTGAGGTGAGCTCCGCGGAGATCGAGGACAAGCTCTCAGGTGTCTACCAGCAGCTCGGTATTCCGTTTGGGACCCTCGAGCGGCTTACCGGAATCGGGTCACGCCGCTTGTGGGACGCGAGTGAGCGACCAAGTGGGCTCGGCACCAACGTTGTCCGTCAAGCGATCGATAACTCGGGACTCGCTGACAAAGATATTCGAGCTCTCTTTAGCTGCTCCGTTACCCGTGACTTCTTTGAGCCAGCAACCGGTTGCCTCATTCATCGCAACCTCGCACTTCCAGAGGATGGTATCGCGCTCGATATCAGCAACGCGTGTCTCGGATTCATGGATGGCCTCTACTTCCTCGGTCAGTTGATCGAGTCCGGCATCGTAAAAGCGGGTGTCGTTGTTTCAGCTGAGCACACACGGGTAATCCTCGACAACGCCTTCAAGAACATACTCGAAGGGGGGGATATTCCTCGCGATAAGCTCCTCCGTTTGCTTCCAACCTTCACGATCGGTTCGGGTGCAGTCGCCTACGTTCTTACCCACGAGAGCATCTCCAAGACCGGGCACAAGATACTTGGTGGTGCGACCCGTTCGGCTACTGAACACTGCGACCTCTGCGTTGGAAATACCGATTACCACCTCGTTGATGGTCCACCACTTGGACCGGTGATGGAGACTGAGTCGTCGAAGCTGATTGCCGCAGCCGGGGTTCTTGGTCAACGCACATGGAGGGATGCCTCTGAGGCTCTCGAGTGGACGAAGGATGATGTGGATCACATCTTCTGCCATCAGGTAGGACGACAGGTAAACGAGGCGTTTTACAACACCCTCGGACTTGATTACACCAAGGAGTTCACGATCTACCAGAATCGTGGAAACCTCGTTTCTGCGGCGTGCCCAACGGCTACCGCTATCGGAATCGAGCAGAAGGGCGTCAAGCAGGGAGACAGGATCATGATGACTGGGTTCGGATCAGGTCTGAACTCTCTCTTCCTCGGCATTCAATGGTGAGGAGAGCCGCGCTGCTCTCACAACAGGTAGACTTTAGTTCGGGGGAGTAGTTTATGTCAGTTCAGGTGCTGCCGTTTCAATCGCGTTTTGTGACCGTCGCTGGCCACAAGATGCACTACGTTGATGAAGGAACGGGACCCGTTGTGATCTGTATTCACGGCAATCCCACCTGGTGCTACTTTTATCGCAATCTTATCCGTGAGCTTCGCTCCTCATTTCGGGTCATCGCCCCGGATTTCCTCGGGTGTGGATTCTCTGACCGAACTCCCGGAACAAAGTTCAAAGCTATTGACCGGATTAACCAACTTGAGGAATTTGTTGAGACCCTCGGCATCGATCGCTTCTCAATCGTAATGCACGATTGGGGAGGTCCGCTCGGCACAGGGTTTATGCTCCGTCGCCTCGATAAGGTTGATCGTGTTGTGTACCTCAACACTACGTTGACCGAGACCGAGGCGCTTCCTGGTTTCATTAAACTCGCCGCTACGCCGGTCATCGGCAAGCTCTTCACCCGTCACACCGATACCTTCGTTCGTTTAACGACGGCGATGGGGATGGGTGCTCACACCAAACTTACCCCTGAAGTGAAGGACGGCTACCGGGCCCCGTATACAACCCGCCAACGTCGCGATGTGATCTGGGATTTCGTTGAGGACATCCCCTTCGATGCGTCCCACCCGACCTACCAGCAGATGGTAGAGATCGCCGCTGGACTCCCAAAGATAGCTGAGAAGCCAGTAAAGATCGTGTGGGGATTGCAGGACCCATGCTTCCATCGAGAGATGTTGAGCAAGGTCGCGGCGCACTTCCCAAAGGCTGAATTGCTTGAGATTCCGGAGGCCTCGCACCTGGTGCTTGATGACGCCCCTAAGATCGCAATCCCAGCGATTGTGGAGTTCCTCTCACGCCCAACCACCCAGGTTGAAAAATCCGAGGCGCCCGCTGATGTTGAGGGCCGGGAGCAGGGGAGCGTTCACGTTATCTACGATCAGGTTATGCGTATAGCCGAAGCGGCGCCAAACCTCTCTGCGGTTATCACTCCTCGATGGGTTCGAGATCCCATCAACGGAAGCGCGCTTCACTACGCGCACACTACCTACGGGGATCTCGCAAAGCTCGTTAATCAATATCAACGTGGCTTAGGTGATCTCGGGCTCGTTCCCGGTGATAGGGTGCTTATGCTGGTCTCCCCCGGCACTGACTTCCTCGCGCTGAGCGTTGCGGTGATGGGAAGGGGGGCTACACCTGTGTTCCTTGACCCTGGAATGGGACTTGAGCGTCTCTCCCGGTGTATCCAGGACGCGAATCCCGACGCCTTTATCGGCTCGCCACGGGCGCACATCTTGCGGCTTCTCAAGCGATCTCTCTTCCATCGCATCAAGTTCCATGTGACCGCCTCTGAATGGGCGATTACTCGTGGGCACTCGCTTGGGTACTTTAAGCGTTTCGCGAATGCACCCCTTAGCCCGGTACCACTTCCGATACTACGAAAAGATGATCGCCTGAAGGCTGAGGATTGCGCCCTAATCGCGTTTACCTCTGGGGCGACCGGAACTCCGAAGGGAGTTATCTACACAAACGCGATGCTCGCTGAGCAGCTCCGAACGATGCGTGATGTTCTGGGGCAAGAGGGCGGCACTCGAGACCTCACCTTGTTGCCCGTGTTCTCGCTCTTCAATATCGGACTTGGTGTGGCGAGCGTATTCCCGACCATGCCGGCGGGCAAACCGCTCGCGCTCGACCCAGCACAGGTGGTTAAGCTTGTGAGCGACCTTGGTATTGACTCCTCATTCGGATCACCTACGTTGTGGCACAAGATCGCTGAGTATACCCTCAGGGTTGGAACTACGCTGCCATCTATTAAGCGGGTCTTTATGGCGGGTGCATCGGTTCCAGCTTCAACGCTCGCCCTCGTGAAGCGCGCCATTCCAAACGGTGAGGCATCGACCCCGTACGGTGCTACTGAGGCTCTTCCTGTGACCTATATCACCGCGACAGATCTCACGAGCCGTTCTTGGGTACCAGCAGTAACGGGCGAGAAGGGGACTCCGGTTGGGAAGCCGGTGCGTGGAGTCTCGGTGCGAATCATTCGACCAAGCAACGACCCGATCCGTTCCATCGGAGAGTGTGAAGAGCTCCCAGTTGGCGAGATCGGTGAGGTTATCGTGCAGGGACGGGGGATCAGTCCCGAGTATCTCCACCGACCTGACGCCAACAAAGCGGGCAAGATCTTTGATGGTGAGTCGTTCTGGCACCGCATGGGTGATGTTGGGTACCTCGATAGTGAAGGGTACCTCTACTACTGCGGTCGTAAGTCGCACTCTATCTACACGGACCACGGGGTGTTTCACAGTGTGCCGCTTGAAGAGCTTTTCAACACGATGCCAAAGGTTCGGCGCTCCGCGCTCGTGGGAATCAAGGGATACCGAGAGCCAGCTATCGTTGTTGAGCCCTTCCCGCAATTCTGGCCAGAGAATGAGAAGGATCAAGAGACCTTCCTGAACGAGCTGAAAACGTGCGCGGCGAGCTCCCCTCTGACCCGTGATATCAAACACTTTTTCTTCCATAGATCTTTTCCGGTTGACCCACGGCATAACGCCAAGATATTCCGTGATCGATTAGGGGATTGGGCTGACAAACTCCTCCAAGCGCAACGAGCGGCGTAATAGATATGGCAAAAAGATATCTCGTCACCGGCGGCGGTGGATTCGTAGGCAAGGCTCTCTGTAATGAGCTGCGCCGGCAGGGATACGACGTGTGGAGTTTGTCTCGTGGTCGCTATCCCGATCTTGAGGCAGCGGGCGTTCAGACCAGGCAGGTTGATATCGGCTCCAATATCGCGACCTGGGCTTCGCTCTTCGACGGAGTCGACGGCGTATTCCACACGGCCGCCAAGGTCGATATGTGGGGTGACTATCAAGGATTCTACCGCACGAACGTTCTTGGAACGCGCAACATTATCGAGGGTTGCAAACGGGCAGGGGTAAAGAACCTGGTCTTTACCAGCTCTCCGAGCGTCATTCATACGGGCAAGGATCTGATCAATGTGGACGAGTCTGTCCCGTATCCGAGTCACTATCATGCGTATTACCCCGAAACAAAAGCGAAGGCTGAGCGGGAGGTTCTCGCGTCGGATCATCACGGGAGGTTGCGGACTGTAGCACTTCGTCCTCATCTTATCTGGGGACCGAACGATACGAATCTGATCCCCACCGTTGTGGGGCGAGCAAAGATCGGACGGCTGACACGTATCGGCTCAGGAGAGAATCTCGTTGATCTCACCTTCATCGACGATTGCGTGAACGCGCACATCCTCGCCATGAGGGCCCTTGAGGATCACCCACAGACCGTTGGCGGAAAGGCCTACTTCATCAGTCAGGGTGACCCGGTAAAGATGTGGGGATGGATCGATGAGGTGTTGGTCGCGCACGGACTTCCCCCTGTACCGAAAGCCATCCCGACAACGGTCGCGTACGCGCTGGCTTCCGTCATGGAGGGTGTGGCCAATACGCTCTCCCTCGTAGGGGTGCAGTTAAAGCCGCTCCTCACCCGGTTCTTAGTGTCTGAGATGTCCACCCACCACTACTTCAACATAGCCGCCGCGAGAGAAGATCTTGACTACCACCCCTCGTGTTCAATCGCGGATGCGATGGAGAGAACGTTCGGCGAGCGAAAGAAGGTTGCTTAGCCGGTAATAGTTCGAGGGGCTCAATCTTCATGTCCCGCCGGTATAGCACCGTTTTTAGCCGCACCGCGTTGAATGGCGCGGTAACGAAGCAAGCTGTTCCATGAACGTTGTGCGTTGGGTCGTATGTTTGCGGATGAGATCCTTGAGCGCTTTCTTGGCGCGTCGGTTCGGAACCCTTCTCTGCATAGATCGTAGCGACCCCGCGACTACCCCGTCCAGCGTTTCAGCCGACACCGCCAGGGCTGCTTGCGATGGCTCAAGGTGCACATCAAAGCAGGTGGCCGATGGGGCGCATGTAACAACAAACCTTTCCTGTCTCCACACGTCGCTCCAGGCTCGCGTGTAGAGGTTGTGAGTTCTCGCTTTCGCCTCGATCGCGAATCGTACGTTTGCTTTCGTTCGTCCACTTCGTAAAAGGATTCGAGCCGCTCGGTTGATAGTGTTGATACGTGCTCGCAGAACGTTGTCGAGGGTCGCTAATGTTTTGGAAAGATCCTCCTTTTGACAGGCAGGATCGTCTCCGTTTGGAGTGGGCGTGGGCTCCGGTGTCGAAGAGGGGGGCGTTGTAGAACACGAGGTCAAACCGAGTGCGAGCTCCGCGATGCGGGGCGCAGACGAGGCGCTGTATGCTACAGCCCCACGCGCTCCGAGTGAGCTGTTTCTTCCGTTTGCTCCTTCGCCTACTTGCAAGGCTTGCACCGTCGTATCGAGAGAAAGGATTGAGCCGCCCTGACTCCCCTTTTCTATCAAGGTCCCTCGAATGTGTTTGTAGTGGTACCACGAGGAGGGATTGATTACCCCACCTTGCGCTACATAGGCATTGCTCGTGAGTTCAAGGATGGGAGTTTGAGGCGGCGATTGCATCCTACCGCTGAAGCTCATCACCATTGTAAACGCGGTGGAGGGATCGCCCGTTTTGTGCACCGTCCCTGTAAGTCTCGCGCTGCCGTTTCCATATTCCTCAAACGAGGCTGGCGTATCAAAAACGAGACCCTCTTGAAGGTGCGAGAGCGAGAGCGCGTGCGAGTTCGATGAATCGCTCACCGCTGGATCGGGGGTGGGTGATACGGCGCAGTGTGAGTACTTCAAGCACTCCGGACCCGTGACGGCGCGAAGGTCAAATCCATTGATAGCGGTCGAACCGAAGGCTGGGTCGGAGATGTTGGTAACGTCCTTTATGCGGAGATAGGCTATCCACGGAAATGAGCCAAGATCAAAGGACGCGGTGTCACAGGTGGTTCCTAGCGTTGCAAAGTTTACTCCGTCGATTGATCCCGATACCTCAGCTCGCACTGGATAGGAGGAGCACGGAAGCGCCGTATGCGCCCGCTCAATCGTCAAGGCGCCGGCGGCGGGATAATTCGCCACGGGCACGGTGAATTTCAGTGTCACCGAGCCTCCGACTCCCAGTCGCAGATATTCTGTATCTGAAGCCGAGCGCAGGAGGATCGAGGGATCCGATGATTCGGGCGATTGGAACGAGCCTCCATGAGAGGGGCTCGCGAGTGATGCACTCGCGTCAGAACGCCCCTTTTGGAAGTTTACCACCTCTGAAGGGCGCTCCACCTCACAGCTATTGAGAGCCCATGCAGATGGGGTTGTAAAACCGGCCAAAGAGAGATGACACGTTAGAGCCAAGAGAAAACAGGTGATTCGCGTGCACATATAGTCTTCCGGATAGAGCTAGTAGGATGGTGACGCAGCAGTTGGTCTGCCACACGTTGTGCGACAGACCGTAATCCGGACCGAGCACAACGGGTATGAGGTCCATTAGGATCGATCTTGGTTAGGATATTGTTCGCAACACAACGGTCATCGATCTTTGAGGGGAGTACCGCTATTCCCCCATCCCTCCAGCCGCCGAATCCCACTTAAACGTCTTCCCCGATCCCTTCGGATGCGAGGAGGTGCCCGTGAAACCTGTCTTTGCGGCTGTAATAGTAAGCACGACACCAGGAGATAGTTTTTGAACGCCGGGCAACTGCGCGCAGGTATCGTTGGCGCAACTGAGGTACTCCTCTTTCTCAAGGAAGTACGCCTCTTCGGCCATGGCGACCGAGCGAAGGTCGATCTCGGCGCGCGAGTCGAAACTTTTTGCCCGGTAATCGCCGTAGCGGGGGAGCGCTACGGCGATGAGCGCGCTTACTATCCCCATAACGACGAGTAGCTCTATCAGTGTGAAGCCTGCGCTGCGGTGATGTGGGCGGGGCTGCATGAGATCTCCTAGGTGAAAGAAATACCGAGGGGTGTATCGGAGCCATTGTGAAAAGGTTGCTTCGTTATCTGTAACCACTCTCTACGTGAACGTCCCCGACATGGAATCGCGCTTCGCTGGTTCCGGCTTGAGTCGGTGCAATCCTACGGTTTCAGCATAGATCGGCGGTTTTTCGAGGTGCGTCCACGTCACGAGCGTTCACGTCCTGAATCTCACGATTCCGATGTATCCTCGGTTTGACCGATTAGAACCTGGTGATCATCGACGGCTTCGCTCCGGAGGCCGTAGGGGTGTCCGTCGCTTTGTTGCCCTCTTGCTGTTTCTGCATTCGCCACTTCTTGATGGCGTATCTGCATTGTGGGGTGTACCACCCTTGGTGAAAGCAGGTGATGCTCGGAAGGTCTGGTACGACCTTGGTGGCGAGATTCAACGTCTCGGCGCATTTCGAAAGGATGTATCGAGTGCGTTTTAGATTAGCGGCGTGACGTTTAGAAAGTCCCTCAGGGTCTTTAATGACCTGAATAAGCTCTTTTAGTTGCCCGGCGCGATCGGGGCTTGTCTGGGGATCTGCGAGCTCTTTTTCCGCCTTATCACTCATCTCTTTTTGATAGTCGCTTCGAATGCCGGGGGGGATCTGCAGAAGTCGCTCGCGAACTTGGGAGATCTCCTCCGGCTCAGAGACCTCCCCCGCATCGTTCCCTGGTATGAAGCCAACAGCCGACACCTTACACGACAGATTAAGGATTTGGTCGTAGAGGGTGGCGGCGTCGTTGAGGAGCTCTCTCTTCTCGTCTGGGGTTAACGTTTGTTTATACTTGGCATTCACGGCCTGCAAGGATTCTTCAACCTTGGCGATTCGGTCCATTATGAACCCTGAGAGTCCGACCCTGATCTCTGGATCGAGATTGTCCGCCTTTGTCGCAGGGTAGACGACCACGATAGCTTGGTTTTGATAGGCATCAATACACGACTTGGAGGCGATTCCCTCCTGAGCGCATACCGCTACCGGATTGTTCGGGTTGATCTCAAGGAGTCGTTGGATGCGAGCGATGCAGACCGGATCTGAGGGATGTCCGGCGTATGAGAGGGTCTGAGGAAGCTGCGCCATACAGGTTGTGTTAAGGTACTCCTCGAGGGCGCTGGCGAGGTCGCTGATAATCTTTGGGTCCTTGACGAGCTTGAGACGGGTCTCTGCCATCTCTATCTTCAACTCATTGAGACCTACGGCGCTGGATATGGTGTCAGCTTTTTTGGCGGCCGGCGTGCTCCGGTTACGAGAGGGGGTAGGCTCTGCGGAGGCTGATAGGAGGCACGTCGCTGTTACAAGGGTCGAAACGAGGTAGGTTGCAAACTTCATTATCTCTTCTCCGGACGCGGTGACCTGATCGTAATTCGAATGGACGGGAGCGTAAAGGGACACTTTGGAGTAAGAGGGGTCATGGAGGTGGCTTACCGTGTGTTTTGGTGGTGTTAGGTGGGCGACCGAGGGGGTTGTCTTGATCCTGGTTGGGGGCTCTGCTAGCGTCTCCGAGATGGTGGCGGGCCGTTTGGGTTCCTCTTTCCCACCTGCAGTGGTCTCCGTGTGAGACCGCCTACGAAAGGTAGTGCTCATGACCTATTCAGTTCTGGTCTCGACCTCGAGCTTCATCGATACCCCTGGTGATCACGTCCGTAAGTTGCAAGAAACGGGGTGGGAGGTAGTGAAGGCGCGAGGGCCTCTCAATGAGGACCAGCTCCTATCGTACATCGGAGACGGCAACCGATTCGACGCCTTCCTGTGTGGTGAGGATGATTTTAACGGCAGGGTTCTCAAGGCCGCAGCGCCCCGCGCAAAGGTGATCAGTAAGTACGGTGTAGGGCTCGATAAGATAGATCTCGCAGAGGCTGAGAAGCTTGGTATCAAGGTTACTAATACACCGGGAGTTAACCACACGACGGTAACCGAGCTTACCTTTGGTCTCCTCCTCAGTCTCACGCGATACATTCCTGAACAGAACGCGCTCGTCCACAAGGGGGAGTGGCGCCGTCAGACCGGTCGCGAGTTGGCCGGCAAGACTTTGGGAATTCTGGGGTTCGGTCGGGTCGGAAAAGAGGTTGCGAAACGTGCGATGGCGTTCGGCATGAACGTGCGCGTGTTTAATACCTCCTGGTCGGCTCAGCACACGCAGTTCCTTGAGCACGTCTCGAAGGTGTTTGCTGACCCCATCTTTTCGGAATATCCCCCCATCATTCAACGAGCACCACGAGATGAGGACCTCTTTCCGCACTGTGATTTTCTCTCGGTACACATGAGCTTAACGAAGGATAACCAATACTTCCTCAATCGCCGTCGGTTAGCCATGTGTCGTCGTGGTGTGTACATAGTGAATGTAAGCCGTGGAGCCCTCATCGACCAACGAGCGATGGCGGACGGAATGAAGAGCGGGCAGGTCGCTGGCTACGGCGCGGATGTGCTTGATCCGGAGCCGGTGCAACTTGATAATCCCCTCCTAGGATTGCATAACGTGCACCTCACCCCGCACGTCGGAAGCCGAACGTATGAGAGCGTAGTGCGACAGGGTTCCGCGGCTGTAGAGAATTTGATTCGCTCCCTTCAGGGACAATCGATCATGAAGGTTACATCAGCCTAAGAGTGCGCCATCGCCGATACGGCTTCATTAGGTTTATCTATGCAGTGGATCTCCTACCTTCCTAAGTCCTATCTGAGTTGGTTTGTGGGTACGATGGCGAATCTTCCACTTCCCAAGCCACTCTCCACAATCCTGGTGCGATTGTTTGCGCGGGCGTACAAGATTGATTCTTCGCTCGCCGTGCGGCCGATTGAGAGCTTCTCCTCCATCGGAGCTTTCTTTACCCGTGACCTCCGGCCTGAGGTTCGGCCAGTGGGTGAGGGGATCGTATGTCCGGTTGATGGTACCCTTCGCTCTGCGCAGGATGTTTCAACGGTTGGCGACGCCACCCTCGTGAAGGGACGGAACTATTCGATCGCAGAGTTGCTCGGAAACGATTCCCTCGCTGCACGGTTCGCGAATGGGCAGGTATGGAACTTCTACCTCTCGCCGCAAGACGCGCACCATATCTTTAGCCCCGTAGATGGGACGATTGCGCGCTCCGTGCACGTCCCCGGAAAGCTTTGGCCCGTGAACGATTGGGCGATCTCGGCGGTTGATGGACTCTTCGTTGTTAACGAGCGGGTTATCTCCTTCATCGACAACCCTGATGGGATGGTGGCGGTCGTGATGGTTGGCGCTACCAACGTTGGTCGCATCGCCCTCTCATACGCACCGATTGAAACGAATCGAGCTCCGTGGAGGGTTCATACGCAGCAAACTATAGATCATTCGCCCGGTATCTCCGTTCGCCGGGGGGATAAGATCGGAACCTTTAAGATGGGCTCCACCGTGGTGCTGGTGTTTGAGAAGCGACCATTTGATATCTCACGCCTGGCAACGCAGGTAAAAGTGACCTATGGCGCTCCGCTTGGGGTCGTTGGTTCGTAGCCCTGTGCTGATATGCTTCTCAGAGAGGCAGGGAGTTTTTCTTAGAGAAACGTAAGGGCAGCTCGGTGAAGCTGAAATACCCACCTCTTGCTCTACCGGTATTTTAGCGCCGTATCCGGTGTAGTGATATCTCTGAGATCATTGCGTGAGCTCGGTTGTCTCCAGGCAACTCTCCGGAACAGTGTGAGATGGAAATTTCCGAGTATGAATAGCCTGATGTGTGGGGTGTGCGATGCGTTTCAAATGGCGCCCCACCGTTCAAAAAGAGCCCGGAACGAGGATTACATCTTTACCGCCGCAGGTAATACTTTCCCCGGGTTCATTATATTCAGCGGATCGAAGACGGCCTTAATCCCGCGCATCATCTCAAGTTCCTCCGCCGTTCGTGAGAAGTGAATGAAGTCGCGCTTGAGCATACCGACGCCGTGCTCGGCAGAGATGCTTCCCTTGAACTTTTGAACGGTGGTGAAGATCATTCGATCGGAATCGTGACAACTCTTCCAAAACGCCTCGTCCGTAATGTCGACCGGCTTCAATACATTCACGTGAAGATTTCCGTCTCCGACGTGGCCGAACACGACCACTTTAAAACCAGCGTATGCAGTAGTGATAGATTCATGAAGTTCGTGCAAGAATGTGGGGATTGCGGGTACCGGTACCGATATATCATTCTTGTGCAGGGTGTAGTGCATCGAGAGGGTTTCGCTGATGAGGTCCCGAATGTTCATCAGCTCCTGCGCTTGCGCGCTCGATTCGCTCACGACGACGTCGAGAATAAGCCCTTTTTCATACGCTTCGCCGAAAGCCTCGGTAACTCGCTCCATCGAGTTCGGTGTATTGAGTTCGCACTCGACCAGTACGTAGGCTGGGTAGCTATCGGAGAGGGGATTCCGGAGTTGTCGGTGCTTAATCACTTCACCAAACGCGGTGCTGTCGATAAACTCAAAGGCGGAGAGCTCTCTGAGTTTGCCGCGACAGAAGGTGAGAAGGGGAAGGATCGCCTCGTTTGAGGCGAGTCCGCAGAGTACGCGAGTCATATCTTTAGGAGGTGTCGTCAGCTTGAGAGTCGCTTCAACGATGATGCCGAGGGTTCCTTCAGATCCGATGAAGAGTGAGCGGAGATCGTATCCGGTGTTGTTCTTCCAAAGTGAACCGTTGAGCTCAAGGACCTCTCCCCGCCCTGTCACTACTGTAAGACCAACGACCCATTCCCGCATATTTCCGTAGCGGATAACACGGATACCGCCGGCGTTAGTCGCGATGTTGCCGCCGATCTGTGCTGAACCGCGGCTCGAGAAATCAACGGGGAAATAGAGATCGTGTTGTGTCGCCTCAAGTTGAATACGCTCAAGTTGAGCGCCCGCTTGACATCGAATCGTTCGGTCGATCGGATTGACCTCAAGCACCGCGCGCATACGCTCAAGCGAAAGGATCACCTCTCCGTGAGATGCTGTAGCGCCCCCACTCAATCCAGTTCGTCCCCCGGAGGGCACGATCGCGATTGCGTGTTGCGCGCAGGTTGAGACTACGAATTGCACCTGCTCCACAGACTCCGGCAGTACCACCAAGCTCGGGGCGGCTGGAAAATCCTTAATCCAATCGCGGCCGTAGAACTGCTTTGATTGCTCATCGGTGAGTATCTGGTAGGGGGCGAGTTTAGTTGCGAGGTCGCTCTGTAAGCTGCTGAGATCGCTCATGTATATTTCCTGAAGCAGGGACAGTTGTTGTGCTGATTAGTCTCTAGCACGCTTACGCGCTTGTGTACACGTAAGCCGGTAGTAGATTGGAGCGTTGGTACATGATGATTGTCTCAAAACTCAAGGCGAGCCTTTACCTCCATAAAGAGTGGATTCAAAGATGGGGCTCGTTGCCCGTTCGTCCATGGGTAAAAGCGGCGAGTCTCTACCGACTGGCGCGATACGGGGAAGCCGCTGATCTCTACAAAGCCGGTCTCAAGTCACATCCGAAACATCCCGCACGCGTGAATGCGCTCCTCGACCTCTCTCACTGTCTTTTTCGCATGAAGAGCTTTGATGAGGCTGAGCGATATCTTCGTCAAGCAAGTGTAATCGCCAAGGGCGAGCGTGAGCCGTATGTCCGTCTCGCTCGTCTGCAATTGTGGCGTGGTCACTCGGTTGAAGCCGCATGGACGATCCGAACCGCGTTGGGGGTCCTTCCAGCAGATCCCGAATTAGTGACACTCTTTGTCACCGCCGCTGTCGAGAGCTCGGGAGTTGGATCACTTCTCAGTGAGGCGAAAGATATTGTGAGAGATATGCACTGTGAGCCGGAGGCGGCTCCACGGCTCGCGGTCGCGCGAGCTCGGCTGCGGATGCAGGATGGAGATCTCGGGGAAGCGAGAGATGACCTCGCGGCGTTGGCTACCAAAGACCGTGGTCCATTTGAGGCGGTAGTCGCGTTTGCTCACGTTTTGCTTGAGGAGGGTAAGACCGCATACGCCCGTCACCACCTTCATCGCGCTCTGACGGTTTCTCCTGAGCACCCGAAGGTGTTGCGATTGCTTGCGCTCTCCTACCTTCGGCCGGGGCAGAATTTTGAGCCTGAATATGCGGTTCAATTGGCGACGCGCGCCTGCCAAGCGACCGGTTGGTCGGGAATGCACGAGATGCATACCCTCGCCCGAGCGTACGCGTTGACCGGAGATAAGGTCTCCGCTCTTTTGATAGCCAGCAAGGCAAAGGAAGCTGGTCGGAATCTTCTGGGCATCTATCCTGAGGTGCAGAGTCTTGAGCAGCTCATTCATAGCCTCTCCTCAGGGACGCAGGGATAGCGAACGGCCGGTACCGAACGGGGATCATATCCCACGAATTCACCGCATCGCCGTCGCTGGGTGGGCGGTAGTGTGACCAAGAAACCGAGAAATGCGCCTCAAATTTAGGAGGTTTCCAGGGCTGGCAGGTGACAAACCCCTCATTCACGGGCATTATCTCGGCATGAATAGCCAGGACAAATGGATAGTTGAGCTTGCTTCGCTTGCGGCCTCGTCCCCGCAGATACCGGAGCTAGTCCCCCTTGAGGTGGGCTTCGATGTTTCTGGCGCCAGGCTAGGACTTGACCTTCTCTTCGGTCGGATTACGGATGGAAGCGCCGCGTCATGTTGGATAGCGGGGACCAGTGAGGCCTTATCGGACCTCGTAGCTGGTAAGACCACCCTTCAGAGAGCCTACCTTACGGGGCGCGTTACACTCTCAGGTGAGCCGGAGGGGTTGCTGCGACTGGCCTTCCTTCTCGACGCCGCAGATGCTTTACGGAAGCGACAAGGGAATGGCTTGTGCGCGAACGGTTGTGCCTAAGGGGAACTGCGTTCAAGCATCATGGAGATCTCGTTGTGAACTTAGATGAAGTGTATCAGGAGCTGATCCTGGATCATTACAAGAGGCCGCGTTGCAAAGGGGTGCTCCTTAACCCTGATCGCAAGATCGATCTCAACAATCCACTGTGTGGAGATCAGATCTCCCTTACTCTCAAATTCACTGGGGATACGATCGCGGAGATCGCGTTCGATGGACACGGTTGTTCGATTAGCCAGGCTACAGCTTCCATCATGGCGGAGCTCCTTCGAGGTAAAACCAAAGAGGAGGCACGTCGCCTTTCAGGACTGTTTCGAGGAATGATCAAGAGCCACGTTGAGGGCGACGCTCTCAATGCTCTCGGAGATGCTCTCGCTCTTGAGGGGGTGAAGCGACATTCCGCGCGTATTAAATGCGCACTCCTCGCGTGGGATTGTATCGATCGAGGGCTTGAAGAGACTGGGGCCTCGGCAAGTCTTAGAGATGAGATGCCGAAGTAACTCAACCGCTGTTTCTCATTTCTGAGTTGCGGTGTTCCTCTCGTAGCACTACCTCTGTCGGGGTAAATTATTCTACCTATGTTCGCAGGTTGTTAGGGATTCAACATGTGTGTCTGCATCAGCGCGGCGCAAACACAACAACGGCCCGTCTCTGCTTGCCCACAAGCAACGGGCCGTTGCCGTTTCTTTACATTCCCTCAAGATTAGGTGGTTACCCACCCTTCAGCTATCGCGAGCTTCACAAGCTCCGCATTTGTCTTGAACCCTAACTTCTTAAGAATGTTTGAGCGGTGCGTGTCGACCGTTCGCACACTAATCGAGAGAAGTTTTCCGATCTCCCGATTCGGTTTGCCGTTAGCGAGAAGCACCATGATCTCCCGCTCGCGGTTTGAGAGAACGGCGCTTGAGGCGCATGCGTCATGTCCTGGTGATCCGTAGCTGTTCGCAACAATTGATGGACTGAGGTAGGTACCGCCGCGCGCGATCTCGTCGATCGCGTGCTCAACCTCAGAGAGGCCCGCTTGTTTTGGAACGAATCCTTTGGCCCCGGCTTGGATAGCTGCTTGTGCGGCTCGTCCGGATTCATCGCCGGACATAATGAGCACCGGAATGTCGATGCCCCGACGACGCAATTCGGTAAGGACCTCAAGGCCGTTTGTTCGAGGGAGCGAAAAGTCGAGCACTATTACGTCCGCTTTGCAGTCGCGTGACTGGTTATAGAGCTCGTTGCTGCTCCCCGTATGTCCGATCACCGCGTACTTTCCTCGATGCTCAAGCGCTTCAGCCAAAGCTTGCCGAAGCACGAGATGATCGTCGACCAGATAGAGCTTTACTGGAGAGTTGCTTTGTTCAGTGCTGAACGACATACACCACCTTTTATCGTAAACGTTTCGAGGAGAGTCCCCCCCCATCATGTGTGATCCGGCCAGCTTCCAACATGGAGATGTTCCCTGGTCACACACCTATGTACGGATTATCCGTACAGAAAGTTTACGATTTGCGCCTAAAAGGTAGGGGAAACCTCGAAAAAGATTCTCTAAGGCGGCTAAATTATAGCTCTTTCATATGGTTATGGTACTCTCGGCGAGGAGCTTTTTTCGGGGAGGTGGCGTGTAGAGAGACCGCTAACGTCCTTCGAGGTTTCTAGCAGGGTGGTGAAAAATGATTTCCCGTTGCGCATCTCGATAGTTTGACTGCAACTTCGTTGGAGCCGCCGAAAAAATCCTCAACGTATCTCTGTGGATACGCCTCCGGTTTTTTCGTCGTCTCCGTCTCGTTTCGTCAAAACTCTCAAAATGCTCACGACGGAACCATTTTTCACCACCCTGCTAGCTCCCGGCCTCTTTTTTTACTGTCAGCTTGTAACTCGTTACACCGCCCGGTAGGGCTTTTCAAAAAATGTATGTTAGAGGATCCATTTGACACCAGCGGCTCTGAATGTACGAAGCT
Organism: Pseudomonadota bacterium; assembly: GCA_039799965.1. GTDB lineage: Bacteria > Bdellovibrionota_C > UBA2361 > UBA2361 > OMII01 > OMII01. The sequence goes on along the minus strand of JBDLRS010000066.1, from coordinate 10,098 downwards.
CTCTGAGACCTACCTCGACTTCATGAAGCGTCACCACATCCAGCTCCGCTTCTCGGCTCGTTCCGACGATGGGGTATGTGTAGCCGACGCTACCTGCAATCCCACAAACGCCTACAAGGTTCGGGGCGCACTTGTCAGTGCGGATTTGGCGAAAGCCGATGGGCAGACGACGTTGATAACGGCTTCCGCTGGCAACCACGGAGCGGGGATCGCGTATGCTGCGCAGCAACTTGGCATGCACGCTCTCATCTATGTTCCCAAGAATGCGCCTCAGGTAAAGATCGATACGATCCGCTCCTTTGGAGCTACAGTGCGATTAGTCGGAGACTCCTTCGATGAGTGTCTCGCCGAGGCTCGCAAGGATCCACTCGTTATGGTGGGTGGGGCGAAGTTTGTCCATCCCTTTGATGACGAGGCCGTTGTTGCGGGCCAAGGTACGATCGGCTTTGAGCTGTTGGAGCATCTTGAGCTGCAGATCTTATCCTCCCGTCCCGAAAAAGTTCGAGTGGTGCTGCCGATTGGAGGAGGTGGGCTCGCGGCCGGCGTACTGAGCGTTCTCAAAACACGATGGCCAAAGGGTTATCCTCCCCTTGAGGTTATAGGAGTTGTTGATGAGAGCTCTCCGGCCTCCCTGCTCGCGATGTTACGGGGACGGCCGGTTCGAGCGCTCACTGATACGATAGCTGATGGTACAAAGGTTGAGATGGTTGGAAGGAACTTCCTTGCCGTATCTCATCTTCTCGATGGATTAATCCTTCTCCCGCACGATGAGCTTGTTGGCGCGATGCGGCGTTATGAGCATAAGAACGGCGTCCGTTTGGAGGGAGCTGGGGCGCTCGCCCTCGGTGGAGAGGATGTGATCCGTCGCTATAACCTCCTTAATGATCCGCAAACGGTTTTGAGCGTGCCGCTCCTATCTGGTAAGAACATCGACCCTGATCGATTTCAAGATGAGGTCTCTGCTGACGCCCGAATGGATACCAGACAGAGGCGTCGGCAGGGCTTTGATGTCATGATCCCCGAGCAGCCCGGACAGCTGCTGAGGTTTTTAGAGGTGGTCAAGGAGTACAACATCGCGAGCCTCACGTACGTTCGACAGGTAGGCTCAGACACGGGACACCTACGCATTGAGTTTGAGGTCACGCACGATCGAAGCCACGGACTCAATCAGGTCATTAAGTCCTTGTTCCCAGGGTCGGAGAAGTTACGTCGAGGTCAACAGATGCTCCATGTCGGTGGTGGACGGGGTACCGAGGCGGGGACCGAGACGCTCATCCGCCTCGATGACACCCCCGGCTCTTTTCTGCGGTGTATCCAAGATCTGACTCAACGGGGTGCTCTCGGGCAGGTGGACTTCCTCTTCTACCGCAAGCCAGCCAAGAAGGGGGCTAACGCACAGGTTGTGATGGGAGAGGCGTCCCCCGCGATATGCGGCAGACAGGGACGACCCGCGGCCCAGATTACGGGTCGCACTACGGGACGACCGTACCCGGTCGCCGAGATGTGTGTAGGCGATTCGCCTCGGGCGGGCACCACGAGCGATTCCCCTTGCACGTAAGAACTGGCTGTTTTGTTGTATTGAGATCGGAGCGGAGCATGACAGTAAGGTCGTTGGATACTCGTGCCGTGCCGGATTTAGGTTTAACTGCTACCGGCACCGTTCTGGTTCACCTTAACTGCTCTTTTTAGGATGATAACGACGACCGGCCTATCCTTGTGCCGAGCGAGTAGCCTCCATTCGTCGATGTGATGAGTGTGGTTTGGAAAATAACCCTAAATTCAACCTAAATAACTACTTCACCCACTCCCGCGGATGGGTCAGAACCTCGAGGAGCTTCGCTTCACGAGATCCCGGGGGAATAACGGGGCAGTATTCCCAATGCACAACGGCGGGCAGGGACATCAGGATCGACTCCACCCGTCCGCCGGTTTGTAGCCCAAAGTGGGTTCCGCGATCGTAGAGCAGGTTAAATTCGACATAGCGTCCCCGTCGCATGAGTTGGAAGTTCTTCTCCTTTTGGGTAAAGGGCATCCCCTTTCGACGCTCTACGATGGGGATGTACTGATCCGTAAAGCCGAAGCCGAGATCTTTGCTGAACGCCAGGACCTCATCAAGATCGACCTTTTCATCACGACCGAGATAATCGTAGAAGATTCCTCCTATACCGCGAGTCTCCTTACGGTGGGGGAGATAGAAGTATTCATCGCACCCCTTCTTGAATTTCGGGTAGTAGCCAGGATTGTATTTGTCGCAGGTCTTTTTAAGGATGGTATGGAAGTGCTCAGCGTCTTCCTCGAAGAGGTAGTAGGGGGTGAGATCAGAGCCTCCGCCAAACCACGCTTTATCACCGAGCTCAAGGTATCTCCAGTTCGCGTGCGTTGTTGGTACCATCGGCGAGTAGGGGTGGATAACGAGAGATATCCCTGTCGCGAAGAAGGGGACATCCTCCGCCTGAGAAACTCCAAGCTTCGTCGCGAACTCCTTCGCCATAAAGCCGTGAACCGCGCTAAAATTAACCCCGGCTTTTTCAAAGACCTTTCCTGCGGAGAGAATCCGAGTGACGCCTCCACCCCCCGTGCCCCCTTTGACGTCGGTCCGAGTCCATTCGTCGGAGCGAAAAAGGGCCCCGCCGTCAACGGTTTCCAGAGCTTTGCAGATGTGTGTTTGAATGCTCTTGTAGATATCCGCAGCTTGGCGCGAGAGCTTAAGAACGCTGCGTGTCATCTTATACCTCTGGCAGAATAGCTGAGAGTGCCGCCGAGGTGTTAGCCGCGCCACCCATCTTCTCAATGATCTGTCCGATAGCGGTAATTCCCGCTAGCACGTCGAAGGGATCAACAAATCCCATGTGTCCGATACGAACTATCTTACCCGTGAACTTGCCCTGACCGCCGGCAAGACGGATCCCATAGCTCTTTCGCGCCTCAGACCGAAGGGCGTCCGCATCGATTCCCGTTGGAGGGAAGAACCCGGTCACGCTTGGACACGGAGCGTCCGACGCGAGTAGGGTGCACCCAAGCGCTCGTAGCGCCGTGTGACTCATGCGGGAGAGCTTGCGGTGTCGATCATACATCGCCTCAAGACCCTCAGAGCGGAACATCTCTATCGCCGCGTTTAATCCAACGATGAGCGTTGATGCCGGGGTCCATGAGGTCTCTCCAGCCGCAAGCGATTTTCGCTCAAGGGCGAAATCGAAATAGAGGGAACGTCGAGGAGTTTCCTCAACAGCGTTCCACGCGTGCTGTGAGAGCGCGACAACGGAGAGCCCCGGAGGAAGCATGAGCGCCTTTTGAGAGCCCGCGATGAAGATATCGAGGATGTTTGGATCGCCAGGTACCGGAGCGGTCGCGCACGCCGAGATTCCGTCCACGATTGTAATCATCTGTGGAGCGATCCCCTTCACAACGGTCAGGGCTTGCTTTACCGGATGGAGTACGGTTGTTGAGGTCTCGCTGTGTTGGATGCAGAAGGCGCGTGCGTTGGGGTGTTGGGCTACCACGGTGCGTATCTGTTCCTCTGATACCGGCGTTCCCCATTCCACAATGATCTCATGGACAGTCAGGCTCAATCGCTCACCGATCTTTGCCCAGCGTCCCCCAAAAGCGCCCCCGTTCACTGAGATGATCGTGTCTCCGGGCTTGCACACATTGAGCAGGCTCGCCTCCATCGCCCCGGTTCCGGAGCAGGCGAGGAAGAGCGGATCGCTATCCCAACTCAGGACCCACTTCATCCCCTCTGCAGCCTTGAGGAGGTGTTTCTTAAAAACGTCGCTGCGGTGATGCAGCATAGGGACCGCCATCGCCTGAAGGACCTGCTGCGGGATTATCGTTGGACCGGGGGTAAGGAGACGCTCTTTGAACATGATTAAGCCTGCGATCTAAACGCGTTTGCCCAGCGCGCACGTGAGGTGGCAAGGGTCTTGCCTTTGTAACTCATACGAGCCTCAGGTGGCTAACAATAACTGAGCAACCCCATGCTAATTCAAGCGGTTAGCTGGGGCAAGGAAGAGCGATGAGTCAATCACCTGACGGGGCCCGTGTCAAAAGCCAGGCTTTTGACATTGCGCCGTGGATGGCTGGGTAAGTGAGGAATCATGATGAATCAGATCCAAATGTGGCAACTGCTTGTTGATATCGGCCTTATAACGTCCGTATTGACCATGACGGCGCGGGCGTTCAAGTCCTCACGTCTTCCGAGTATGTTGCCGAAGACCCGCGAGCTTGAGGCGAGTTTGCGCGGCCTTATAGGTGATGCTGAGACGGCTGGCCTCCAACTGAACGACCAACTCCTCCGTCGCGAGCAGAATATTCAGCGAGCGCTCTCTGAGATCCAACAATCAGAGGCACGGATTACTAAGGCTATCGCCGAGGCCGAGGCGCTCCAGGGTAAGCTGCAACAAACACGAGTCGAGACCATCAAGGTCATTCAGGACCTCAAGAGTGGCTTCGAGCGAGGCATTCAGTCAGAGCGCGCTCGTATTGAAGAGCAGTCAGCCGCTCTTCATTCGGTTCATCCTGAGGCGACCGCGCCGGTCCCTCACGCTGTGCCGCCGCATCACGCGCCACAAGCTCACACCTTCGTCGAGCAAACCTACACGCGAACACCGCTCCAGCGGAATATTGAGGTAACTACCGCGACCTCGCGCGTTGCTCAATCCCCTCAAGGGACGGCGGCTCAGCAACCATCTCGACGAGGGCCGCAAGGTCAGCCAACGCCATCTGAGTTGCAGAAGGTTTACAAGTCAGCGGAGGTGATGCTCAAGGAGGGACAGCCCCTTGAGAGCGTAGCCGACCAAATGAAACTCCCCGTCGAAGGGGTGCGTCTTCTTGCTCAAATGATCGAGATCGAGCGGGACGAGGATACTCGGAAGCAGGAAGCTGATCCATTCCCCGGTGCGGACGCTCGCCTCGGGGCGTTGGCCGCAATTCGCCGTCAAACGTCTGTACTCTAGGAGGCTCTAGATGGATATCGGAACGTACGCCGCTGCCTCTTTAGGAATCGTTCAACTCCGCAAGCTGGAGATTCAGAACAATAACTTGGCAAACGTCAACACGGTTGGGTTCAAGCGACAGGTCCTAGTTACCTCACCGGAGAACTTTGACGATACCTTCGCCAAGCAGCTTCAAGGGAAAGACCCATACGCGCCTGGCGACCAGGATCGTGTGTCTACCGTGAACGAGGTTTCCACCCACACCGACTTTTCTATGGGGGCGATCAAAAGCACCGGGAATCCCTTGGACGTAGCCCTGCGCAACCCGAACGACTTCTTCGTTGTGAACACACCTCAGGGAAGGACGTATACCCGAGCCGGTAATTTTTCGCTGGACGGAACGGGCACAATCGTGACGCAGGACGGTATGCAGGTCATGGGTGATGGAGGGCCGATCGTTGCGCAGGGAGCGGGAGTGAACATCACCTCTGATGGAACGGTACGGGCGGGCGGTTTCGTCGTTGGTCGCCTTCAGGTGGTTCGCTTTCCAGAGACAAAGGGACTTCAGCCTACCGAAGGTGCCCGCTTCAAGATAGTCAGTGGCCCGCAACCAGCTCCAGTCGATGGGTATATGGAGCCTCGGGCTCTCGAGATGTCAAACGTATCCGCGGTAACGGGAATGATTGATCTGATAACCACGAATCGAGCGTTCGACGCATACACGAAAGCGGCGCAGACGATCGACTCGTTGAATCAGGCGGCGATCACTCAAGTAGGAAGACGGCAGTAAGGTTTAACGAATAAGGGAATCCTATGATCCGAGCACTCTATTCAGCGGCAACTGGTATGCAGGCCCAGGAGACCAACCTGGACGTGATCTCCAACAACTTGGCGAACGTCAATACGACTGGGTTCAAAAAAGGTCGCGCAGACTTCCAGGACCTCATGTACCAAGCGGTGATGGAGCCTGGCGCGCCCACCTCTCAGATGACTATCAATCCCACCGGCATTCAAATAGGTCTCGGAGTTAAAACCGCGTCGGTGCAAAAGCTCTTCACGCAGGGAGATCTCAGCTCAACAAACAACCAGCTTGATGTTGCAATTGAGGGAGATGGATTTTTTCAAATTACGAGACCTGATGGAACGCTCGCCTACACCCGTACCGGCTCGTTTCGTTTGGATCAAAACGGTCAGATGACCACCGCGGACGGATTCATGTTGGCCCCCGGTATCACGGTTCCCCCTGATGCCTTGGGAATTACCATCGGACAGGACGGTACGGTAAGTGTGAAACAACCGAACAACGCGGTACCCCAGCAGTTGGGACAACTCTTGGCTGTGCGGTTCCCTAATAATGGTGGTCTGCGAGCGACAGGACAGGGTCTCTACGAGGAGACGCAAGCGTCCGGCGCCCCAGTTACCGGCATTTTCAGTCAGCAAGGATTTGGTCGATTGAACCAAGGGTTCTTGGAGAGCAGTAACGTGAGTGTAGTTGAGCAGGTGGTGAATATGATCACCGCTCAGCGAGCGTACGAGGCCTCCTCGAAGGGAATCACGACGGCTGACGAGATGCTTACATCCGCGATTAATTTAAAGAGGTAATAGAATGAAGGGGTTCTTGGTAGCGGTCATCACTCTTATGGCGATCGGGCTGACGGAGCGCTCGGTTCAGGGTGAGCCTCAAGCGGGCTCACCTCCCACCATCCGTCTCCAGGGCCGCGCTGAGGCGGTGGTCACCGAGGGAACGATTCGACTCGGTGACATCGCTCAGATTGACTCGCCCAACGTACAAGATGACGAGGCGATCATACACCTCAAGAGGATCTCGATCGGCGAAGGTCCAAAAGCTGGCGAGACGATGATGCTTGATGGGTCACGGGTGCTTGAGCGGCTTAAGGCCGAGGGGGTACGTCTTGATTCCGTCCGGTATACACTGCCTCGCAATATCACCATCACGCGAGCTTTCCGTGAGGTGAAGATGGATGAGCTTGAGCGAGCGCTCGGAGCTTTCATCGCGAAAGGGGAGAAGCAGATCGAGGTGAAGCAGATAGTAATGGATAAGCCTGTGCGGGTTCCAACGGACAGCCTTGGTTTGGAGGTTGTCGCTCTGCAAACCACAAAACCTGGACACATCGGCGTTGACTTTAAGTCGATCGCAGGCTCGGACGAGGTACGATTCCAAATGAAAGCTATCGCTGATGAGTGGCGGATGATGCCTGTGGCGGTTAGACCACTCCTTAAGGGGAGTATCGTGAGCGCGAATGATATTCAGTTCCAGCGAATGAATGGAACTTCGATGACAAGAGACTGCCTGGAGAACCTCTCTGACGTAGTTGGAAGGAGTCTGACGAAGGATGTGGGGCAGGGGGAGATGTTTAAAGCCTCCGCCGTTGTTATCCCGCCGGTCATTAACTCCGGCTCTCGGGTTACGTTGGTCTTTCGCCAGAACAGGCTCGAGCTTACCGCAGTCGGCACAGCTCTTGAGAACGGCGGATTGGGTCAAGACATTCGGGTCCGAAACGACTCATCGAAGAAGATCGTGATGGGACGGGTAATCGAGCCAGGCCTCGTGATTGTAGGAGGGCTCTAGTATGCAGAAGAAGACCGCTCTCGTGATTGGCGTTTGTTTGGGAGTGGGTGGGTGTGCGCCGCAACCTCCGGCTGATCCGTATGTTCCATCGATGAGGTTTGCTCATGGAGCATTGCCCACCTCGTCGGCACACGGAATGATCTGGAAAGCCGGCATGGTTGAAGAGGTTGTCGCTGATGGAAAGGCACAAATGAAGCTGGTGACGAAGCCGGAGGAGATGCCTGGCATCAAGCCGGTAATCCAAAAGGATACGGGCCCAACCTTGACCCAAGCGCAGATGATGGGCAGTCCTGACGAACTCGGGGAGGATGTGAAAGTTATTCGCAGTACCGAGCAGCTTCCACGAGCGTATACGGGACCTCTGGAGTTAGGTGATCCCGGTGTCGGTGCCTCGCTGTGGAGAGAGAGCCGTATGGGTAACGAGGTATATCGTGACTTCCGAGCGTGGCAGCCGATGGACCTTCTGACGATCATTATCAACGAGCTCTCTATCGGTCGTCACGACGCTGATACTGAAGTAAAGTCGAAGAGCGAATACTTCGCCGCGATCGAGAACTTCCTCGGGTTAGAGGAGCAAACTCAACAATGGAACCATCCGCCCGACCTCTCAAGCCTGATTAAGGCTCAGACGAAGGACGACTTCAAGGGTGAGGGACAAACGAATCGACAGGCTCAGTTGACCGCTCGCATGTCAGCGGTTGTCGCGGAGGTGCTGCCGTCCGGATTACTGCGAATTGAAGGGGAGAAGATCATCTCCGTTAATAACGAGGAGCAGGTCATGGTTATCTCAGGTCTTGTGCGACCTCGAGATATCTCATCGGATAATGAGGTGCAGTCCACGAAGATAGCTCAGATCCGTATCGACTATTACGGTAAGGGCACGGTGGGCGAGGCTCAGTACGGTGGGTGGCTGGGCCGCATACTTCGCATTATATGGCCATTCTAGGAAACGTTATGAGAATTGTATCGTTGTTCATAGCGCTCTGTCTCATGGTGTGTTCCCCTCGGGTGGCCGAGGGGGCTCGCCTCAAAGATATAGCGAATATCGAGGGAGTTCGAGAAAACCAACTGCTGGGCTACGGCCTCGTCGTCGGATTAAACGGCACCGGAGATAGTCGACTCGATTTCACTCAGAAGAGTATCTCCAACATGTTGGAGAAGATGGGAATTCGAGTGAATCCCGGAGAGATCACTCGAGTGAAAAACGTCGCCGCTGTGATGGTAACGGCGAATCTTCCGGCGTTCGCCCGTCCAGGTTCGACGATCGATGTCTCTGTGTCCTCAATGGGAGACGCCAAGAGTCTTCAAGGGGGAACCCTCTTGCTGACAGCTCTCAAGGGAGCGGATGGCAATACCTACGCGGTTGCGCAGGGTCAGACCAATCTTGGTGGATTCTCGATAAGCGATGGTGGCGATTCAACTCAGAAAAACCATCCAACCGTTGCGACGATTCCGCAGGGCGCGATCGTTGAGCGGGCCATTCCCTTCGACCTCTTCCAATCTCGGAAAGTTCGTGTGGTTTTACGGGAGCCAGATTTTACCACGATGACCAACGTGGTGAAGGCTATCAACACGCGACTCGGCAAGCCGGTAGCGCTCGCTATTGATTCCGCCTCGGTTGAGGTTCTCTTGGACCAGACAACACAGACGGACCCCATTCGTGTTGTGTCGATGCTTGAACAGGTGGATATCAATCAGGATCTTGGCGCGAAGGTTATTGTTAATGAGCGAACGGGGACGATCGTCATGGGCTCTCACGTAACCATTAGTAAGGTCGCTCTCGCTCACGGTAACTTGAATATCGCTATTCGTTCAGAGACCGATGTGTCACAACCCAACGCGTTAGCCGCTGGTGAAACTGTGGCGGTTACGAACACGGATGTTACGGTTGGTGAGGATGTAAGCGCTCTTCAGATAGTTGGTGGAGAGGTAACGTTAGGAGATGTTGTGAAAGGGCTCAACGCTTTAGGAGCGACGCCGCGAGATCTGATCTCGATCTTCTCGGCGCTTAAAGTTGCGGGCGCGCTCAATGCTGAGCTTGTTATCATGTAGCAGGACGTATGGATCCCTTAAAGATCAGTGGTGCAAAATCAGTTCAGGTGGCAGAGCTTTCTCAAGCAAAGCTGCCTGATTCACAGGACCCCAAGCAGGCAGCCCAGCAGTTTGAGGCGTTGTTAGTGCAGGAGATGTTAAAGTCGATGTGGACCACCGTGCCGCAGGGAGAGCTCTTGTCGGGTAGTCACGAGGAGAAGATGTATCGAGATATGCTCAACGAGGCGGTTGCTAGCTCCATAGCTGAAGGTCGAGGTATGGGAATTAAAGAGGTTATACTCAAGGATCTCGATAGTTTAGGAAAGAAGCGGTAACCTTTTGGCCGGTTCCTGCATCTTAGATGGTAGTGTAGTGCCGGCGCACCGATGCGCAGGGGGCCGTCCCTAGCAGGGTGGTAAAAAATGATTTGCTGTTGCGCATTTCGATAGTTTGACTGCAACTTCGTTGGAGCCGCCGAAAAAATCCTCAACGTATCTCAGTGGATACGCCTCCGGTTTTTTCGTCGTCTCCGCCTCGTTTCGTCAA
>JBDLRS010000065.1:0-31783 GCA_039799965.1 Pseudomonadota bacterium | reverse complement strand
GATCACCTCCTTCGCAAAGCGGGCATCAATCCGGTGCTCGTTGAGGACGGCCAACAAGCTATTACGACAGCGCTCGCGGAGGAGTTCGACCTCATTTTGCTTGATGTACAGATGCCCAACGTTGACGGACTGACCGCCGCTCGGACCCTCCGGCAGGTGGGTATTCGCACCCCTATCGTTTCCCTCTCAGCAGGAGCGTTCACGAGCGATGTCCTCAAAGCGATCGAAGCAGGGTGTTCGATGCACCTGGCGAAACCTTTTACCAGGGATTCCTTCTTCGACATGTTGAAACGATTTCTGCAGGTAGAGGAGGAATCCTCGTCCAACACCACAATCGTCGTGAGCACCAAGCTCAGCGATGATGCCGAGATGAACCAACTCCTCCTCGACTTCATTGATTCTCTAGGACCGCGCGTCGATGACCTCGTGAAGGTGTGCGACGAGCGGGACTGGGCAGCTATCGAGGCGCGGGCCCACAAGCTCCGGGGGAGCGCTGGGTTGTATGGATACGGTGAGCTGAGCGGTGTCGCCGAGCGGCTTGAAGCGGCAGCCAAGGGACGGGCCGACGACCTTGCGCCGCACATCACCGAGCTACGCACCGTGTGTTCTGGTATAGTGGCTGGCCGGCACCTTACGGCATCATCGGGGAGCTCTGCCCACCACGCCTAAGGGGCGAACATGAGGCTTCCAGACCACCTCTTAAGCCTGTTTTCGAAGGGACCCCAACAAGAAAGGAATGCAACCCCCAATAATTTCACTAGCTTGGACCAGACATCCCACGTGGCATTTTTAAAAAACAATTTTGAATTAATTACTCCAACCATTTATACTGGTTAGGGTGTCAGAAGATTTTCTGCGCTTCGTAAGGTGTCCAAGGGGCATCATACGAAGTGAAGCGTTGCGCTGAACTTAGGGTTCCTAAGGTTCTTATAAGGTTTACACGGGCAACTTTGTCTGTGTCTGTTTTGAGCATTTGAGTCGGACTCCAGAGCTTCCAAGCTTGGGGTCTCTGGTGTCCGGCTTATTTGTTTTTTTGTTTTTTGTTTGCGTTTTACGATCGTTTTTTGTCCATGACAATTAATGTTTTCGTTCAAGCGCAACTGCTTCCCTTCACCACTTCATTTTCTCAGAGCTCGTCCCTTACAACCTCTCGAAACTTTTAACGCGAAATTCAGTGCGTGCGATTCGTCAGGCTGTGGCGAGGGCGTCGGTGAATATCCCCACACCACCCGGCACAAGGGAGGACGACCGTCCCCGATCGCCGTAATTTCACGGATGGCGAATAATTTCTACCTAACGGAACGCGGCGGTCGAGGACGACCGCCCTCCCGAGAACCGTGCCGGCCCCCTACAACAACGCCAACACAATCGCCGCCACCACCAACCGGTAATACGCGAACGGCCGCAGGCTCCACCGACCAACCATGCCGATGAACCATTTAACGGTGACCAACGCGGTAAAGAACGACACAACGAACCCGATAAGAACGAGTTTAACATCATCAGCGGTAAACACCGCCGCCGCTTTAAAGAGATCATGCAACGCGGCTGCGGCCAAGATAGGCACAGCCGCCAAGAACGAAAACTCCGCCGCGGCTTTTCTTGAAAGCCCCACAACCATCCCGCCGATAATCGCCGAGGCTGATCGCGACATCCCTGGCCATAACGCCAAACACTGCACACATCCGATCACGATGCTTTTCTTCCACGTAAGGGTGTCCGCGTCTTGTTGTCCTGACAACTTACCGAATCGCTCTACAAGCAGGATAAGCACCGCTCCCACCGCGAGCGCGATCGCGACCGAGGTCGAGTTAAAGAGGTGTTCCTTGATCTGCTTTCCAAACGCCGCGCCTAATACCAACGCTGGCCCCGTCACGAGCCCCAACTTAAAGAGCCCCGCCGCTCCCCGCAAACCGGGCGCGAAGATCGTTTGCGGATTTTTGAGCGAGGTGCAGAGCCCCTCAAGCAACGCCATAAACCGAGGCCAATAGAGCCACACCACGCTTAGGATAGCGCCCAACTGAATGACCACATCGAAGGTCTTCGCCTTCTCACCTTGGAATTCGAGGAGGTCTCCGAAGAGAATAAGGTGTCCCGTGCTTGAGATAGGTAGATATTCGGTAATCCCTTCAACGATTCCCAGAATGACAGCGATGAGAGTTTCGGACACAGTTACAAGCTCCTTACGTTACATATCTCGCGAATACTCATCATATGTAGCGCAAAGAGCGCCACCTCCCCAGGGGCTAAATACGACGGCACTCATCCCCGCCATCGTGCGAACCGTGACATGGGCGACCATACCATTGGCAGAGCGCTGCGACTCACGTTACTATCCTTTTCCAGAGGTAGTCATGAGCGGCAACATAATCACATGGGACGATTTCGAGCGTGTGGATCTGAGAGTCGGAACGATCGTTCGCGCCGAATCCTTTCCGGAGGCCCGAAAACCGGCATACAAGCTGTGGGTCGATCTCGGCCCCCTCGGCGTTAAGCAGAGCAGCGCGCAAATAACAGCGCGATACACGCCAGAGAGCCTGATAGGAACCCAGGTGCTCGCGGTTACCAACTTCCCTCCCCGACAGGTCGGGCCCTTCATGTCCGAGATCCTTGTCACGGGCTTCGTTGGTGAGAACGGGGATGTGGTCCTCGCTCGTCCAGAGTTTGCTGTCGCAAACGGAACCAAGCTCGCATGACACTCTCCCCCTCTTTCGACGCCATCATCATCGGCGGTGGACTCGCGGGAGCGGGAACCGCTCGGGCGCTGGCGCGACGGGGACTCTCGGTGCTCATCTGCGAAGCGTTCCCTCATCTCGCCGCGAAGGCATCGGGCAACGCCCGCGGGCTTCTCATGCCCTACGTCGCGACCCACTCCTCACCCCCCGGACGGCTCTATGCCCGTGGCTTTCGTTTTACCCACTCACTTCTCACAAACGAGCTCTCGTCCCTCGATCTCTTTCAGCAATGCGGAGCCCTCCAACTCCCAGCGACAAAGCGTCTCGCACGACTTATCACTGAGAGTACAGCGTGCGTCGGCGATTCACCGATCGAACAGCTCACCGCTATCGAAGCGACCGAGCGAGCAGGTATCTCCATCACTACGCCGAGTTTCTTTATTCCAGAGGCTGGATTCTGTAAGCCCGCAGAGATAACTCGCGCCCTCATCGACACAGCGGCGAAAGCGATAACGGTATGGAGTTCACGACGGGTCATCTCGCTCGCTCACCAGGGCACAGGCTGGCGTATTACCTGCAAGGACGGCGCCTCCGCAGTCGGCACTCACACCGTTCTCTGCGGAGCACATGAGATTTCGCTCCTTTCGCAGACTTCATGGGTCCCGCTTGAAGCGATCCGCGGACAAACGGCGCAGGCGAGTGCCTCACCACAATCGCGCTCTCTTCGAACGGTAATCTCCTACGATGGCTACATCACTCCATCCTACGACGGTGCGCACTTCGTCGGCGCGCACTACCGTCATAACGACATGAACGAGACGCCGACCGCTGAGGACACTACCGAGATACTCTCGCGCCTCTACCGAACGTTCCCTACCATTTCAGATCTGCGAGTTACCTCATCACGGGTATGCTTTCGCGCCTCAACGCACGATAGGATGCCGTACATCGGTAAGCTTCCATCCCATGACGGCACACCGCTCTTTATTAACGCGGGACACGGCAGCCGCGGCCTCGTAACCGCGCCCCTGGGCGGGGAGATTCTGGCTCGACTCATTCTCAACGAACCGCTGGATGACTACGAGGAGGCTTCCTCAATCTCTTCCGCGGCCCGACTTCTCTATTTGATCGCTACTCGTCGGACATGACCCTTCACAATCGCCTCACGCCGAGCCTCTGTTAATACAGAGGCAACAGCCGCGCTCACATTTAAGCTCTCCAGCGGCCCGACGCGTGGAATGACTACACGAACATCCGCCGACTCAAGCGCGCCTTGCGAGAGGCCCGAGCCTTCGGAACCGAACATCAACACCACCTTGTTCGCCCACTTCACGCTGTACATCGAGCGCGCTTCATGCGGCGTTGTCGCGACGAGGGACCATCCGCGCGATTTGAGAAGGCCCAAGATAGACGCGCCATCTTTCATGAACGCGATCGGAAGGCTCTCTGCCGCTCCCTCAGCGATACGACACGCGGCGCCTGAGAGCGAGGTCATCGAGGTCGAATGAAGCAGTACGCCATTTACTCCGAAGAAGCACGCGGTTCTCAAGATCGCCCCAACGTTGTGCGGGTTCTCAACTCCTTCCATCACAAGGATAATTCCCCGCTGAAGGTCAGCAACTTTTTTAAGGATATCTCCTGGCGACATCAACGTCAGCGGCCGCGCCTCTATCATCACCCCCTCGTGATGCTCCGTCCCGGCAACCCGAGCGATCTCATCGTATTCAGCTATCTTGAAGGGAACGCGCTTGCGGTCGGCCCACTCAAGGAGATGATTGAACGCGTCCTCTCGTTCAGGGGTCACAAAGATACGCTTAATGTCGGAACGACGATGCTCAAAGATCGCGAGGCAACACTGCACGCCGTAGTACTTAACGCGGTCCTCTTTGTCGAAATGGGGAGGTTTATACTCCGTAGCACCTCGCCCTCTTGTGCCCTTTGTGGTACTCGAATGTGATTTACGTATGGCCATATCGACGCCCGAACGACATATCTGCGTTACTCGAAAGGGACAGGAGAGCTTCATAGCTCAGGAGCTCGCTCACCTTTCTTCGAGCTGTCAGTGTACCCAGCTTGCCCCAGGGGTGGTAGAGCTTACGGGGGTCGATATCCCCTTTTTAGCCCAAACGCCCCTCCTTTTCTCTCGGCAGCTCCTTCCCTTCGCGGCTCCCCTTGAGGGTAACTCCATCAAGACCATCTCCCACTCCATTGTCGGTGCCCTCATTGAGGGGCTCGGAGAGAACCCAGGAGAGTGGTGTCTTCACATCTTCGACCCGGCAGCGGTCGAAACAGGAGAGGAGTACAGCCGTCCCCGACTGATCCACCAAGAGATCACCACTATCCTCAAACAACGTCGACGATCACTCCTCAGAGGGATCTCTCAAGAGCGATCCCTCGATGCCCCATTCGTGCAGGTCCTGATCGCTACTCCGACCCTTACCCTCATCAGTATCGCCACTCCGGAGGTCCAACAATCGCTCGGAACCAATCTAAGCCCATATATAGCGGGGCACGTCGATATTCCCGATGACAAGGCGCCACCCTCTCGCGCCTTCAAGAAGCTGCGAGAGGCGGTCCAGGTCTTCAACCTAAAGCTCCAACGGGGACAAACCTGCGTGGACTTAGGGGCGTGCCCCGGTGGCTGGACCCACGTCATGGTAGAGCATGGAATTACAACGACGGGAATCGATCGAAGCCCACTCGACGAGCGTCTGATGCGCGATAAGAACGTCACCTTCGTAAAGAGCGATGCCTTTACATGGCTACCAAAGGAACCGGTATCGTGGTTGATCTGTGATGTTATAACCACGCCCGATCGCACTCTCGGAATCCTGGATACGTGGCTCTCCAAACGGCTCTGCTTATTTTTCTGCGTGACCGTTAAGTTCAAGGGCGATCCGGACTTTGAGAGCCTCGCCAAGATCCGCCACCTCCTTATCCAAAAAACCAGGTGGTATAATGGAAAGCAACTCACCAACAATAAAAACGAGATCACTTTTGTCGGCGAAGTAGCTGCCGTTCACTACATTCAAACGCCAACTCCTTGATTTTATCGCCGTAGTCGCCCAATCTTATCGCCTATGAAAAATGCTCCTCAACAATTCCGCGCGCATCCTTGGCACGGCGTATCCGCCGGCCCTGAAGCTCCAGCTCTTGTTACCTGCTACGTCGAGATCGTTCCGACCGACACCATGAAGTTTGAGGTCGATAAAGAGACCGGGATCCTCCGCCTTGATCGCCCACAGAAGTTCTCAAATCACTGCCCAACCCTCTACGGATTCATCCCTCGCACCCTGTGCGGTAACGGCATCGCGAAGCTCTGCGCCAAAGCGACCGGCAAGAAAAACATCCGCGGCGACGGAGACGCGATGGATATCTGTATCCTTACCTCCCGACCAATACTGCACAGCGACATCATCCTAAAAGCTCGGCCGATCGGTGGGTTCCGCATGATCGACGGTGGAGAGGCCGACGACAAGATCATCGCCGTCCTTGAGAACGACGAGACCTACAACGACACCCAAGAGCTCGCTGATGTTCCAAAGGGAACGATCGACCGCATCCACCACTATTTCCTGACCTATAAGCAGGTGCCAGGTGCGAAGACCCAGCCTAAAGTTGAGGTGAGCAAGCTCTATAACCGTAAAACCGCGTATGAGGTTATTCGGCAGAGTATGCGGGATTATGAGGGGGTGTTTGGGTAAGAGAGCCAATGAAATCTCGGCGTGAAACGGCGTGCGTCTCTCGCGCTGATGTTTCTGACAGTGGCGATGCCGTTTGGAAGAGAGTTGCTCCACAGGGCAGGCCCCTACGAAGTCGGACCCGCCCGAACCCATACCGAGTGGTCACATTTGCGAATATTAAAGGGTGAGAGCGAGAACGGCCAACCGCCCCTTAGTCGTTGGTAACGGGCTAGTCGTTGGCCACGCGTTGTTCGGGAATGCTTGGTCGGACACTAATTTCTTCGAAATCAAAAATCTCTTGGAGGGGTTCCTTCGGAACGTTGATGACATCGGTAGAGATCGCCGCAAGCAACAGCTGAACTCCAACTATTATCGGAAGTACGGCCAGCATGATGGTACCGGTTGGCGTAGAGACCTGAGAGACAGCGGCATAGTACCAATTATAGGCACCAAAGATAGAACCGAACGCTAGCAGGGAAACGCCGGCTAGTAGCTCGACGGAGCAAACGTTGAAATCACGGAGGATGTAGCTATAGCAAACACGCTTCACGAATCGGCATAGGTGCTTCGCGGGAAAATCCCGCAGAACCTTGAAGATGCTCAAGTTACTTTTCTCCTCACCGTAGATCGCTTTCATGGGAATTTCGCGAACTACAGCTCGAATAGTATTGAGACGGAACAACATATCGCTCTCAAAAAAGTACCGTCTCTCTATTTTCGCCAAAGGCAATAAAGATAGTGCGCCGGCATGGATGGCCGTGTATCCGTTCGCAGGATCCATCACCTGCCAGTAGCCACTGGATACTTTGCTTACGAACGATAAACCCGCATTGCCAATTTTCCGCATCAGCGGCATACCTTCCAAATTTTCCAAGGCATAGAAACGGTTCCCCTTGGTGTAGTCAGCGCTGCCCTTTTGAATTGGGCGCACGAGGTTCGGAATAGCAGCCGGATCCATTTGACCGTCACCGTCTATTTTTACGATGATGTCAGCACCTTCAAGGAGCGCACGACGGTATCCCGCTATTGTTGCCCCACCGACCCCTTGATTGACCTTATTGTAGATAACCTCTACACGGGGGTCCTGACATTGTTCTTGAACAAACTTTCCAGAGAATTGCGGGCACTGATCGTCAACAACGTAAATCCGACTCACCTCAGGACCAATCGACCTGAGAACCGAGAGAATGTGGTCTCTAACCTTGAAACTGGGAATTACAACAGCGATGTCCATGGTTCCAATCGAATTGAGCGAGCCAAAAGCCAAAATCCCAAGCCCACTTGAGAACGGTACCAAAGCGAACTCCGTTAAACAAGCCACCAGAGATATTAGGCGGTTATGACCAAATCGCGGGCCGATTGATTGAAACTTTACGGTGCCTACGGTACATAACCCCCTTAGTCTGCTTAAAAGGGGCTTACGCGCTATGACACTGTTCAGAGAGATAAAAATTGCCGGCACTGGCTCCTTCACTCCCTCTAAGGTTGTCACGAGCGAGGAGCTCGCTCGCAGGCTCGGATCTGACGTCGACTGGATATACTCTAACCTTGGCATCGTTGAGCGACGAATTTGCGGACCCGACGAATTTAGCTCAGACCTCGCCACAGAGGCCGCACGAAATGCTATCAGCTCTGCGGGACTCTCCCCAAACGATATTGATCTCATAATTGTCGCTACGGCCACTCCAGACCGTCGAGCCCCGTCGACGGCCTGCATCGTTCAAGAGAAACTTGGAATTTCTAATCGATGCCCCGCTTTTGACATGAATGCGGTGTGCTCTGGCTTCCTCTACGCGATGACCATCGGCTTTCAGCTCATCGAAAGCCGGGCCTATAGAAACGTCCTTGTCGTTGGAGTCGATACCTTCTCCAAGATAACGGACTGGGATCGACGGGACTGCGTTTTCTTTGGAGATGGAGCGGGAGCTGTAGTTCTTCAAAGCGCGCCTGGATCCTCCTCCTATTTCTCCAGCAAACTTTTCGCGGACGGAACAGGCAAGAATTGCTTTACGGTATTCCCTGGCGACCAATTCTTCACCATGGACGCGCGAGCGGTATACGAAACAGGAACTAGTGTCCTCACTCAGGCTATCCAGGAAATTTTGGCGGAAACCGCTCTTTCGGTGGACGACGTTAGCGCGGTCATCCCTCATCAACCTTCAGTTCGGGTTCTCAAGCGTACCTCAGAACTGCTTGGCATTCCGTTCTCAAAATTTAAGACAAACATGGAAAAGCACGCCAATACCGCCAGCGCAACCGTCCCTCTCCTTCTCGATCAAGTGAACAAGCGCAACGAAATTCAGAGCGGGGACAGCGTTGTTTTTGCGGCTGTGGGCTCCGGATGGACATGGGGAGCCGCCATCTATAAATGGCAGTAAAGACACCACGGGCATAGCCATTAGACGAACATAAGGAGCTTATGAAACACACTACGTTAATAACGGGAAGCAACGGCGGCATAGGTCTGGTTGTAGCTGAGCATCTTCTGGCTCAAGGGTGCCGCTCGCTCGCGTTTCAATATCGATCGTCATCGGACAAGATTACCGATTGTCTCAAGCGATTTGACCTTGACCCTGAGAAACATCTATTCAAAGCGGACCTCTCCTCTGAGTCCGATGTTTCTAGCCTTAGGTCTTCAATCGAATCAGCCTTAGGGCCCATATGGGGTCTTGTGAACATCGCGGGCGGGTCCTCCAATTCATTAAGCTGGAAGACATCGCTGACCGACTTTCGCAAAATAATGGACGACAATCTAACGTCCACCTTCCTGACGTGTCGCGAATTCATACCCGGCATGCGTACCTTGGACTCAGGCCGAATTATTAATATCTCGAGTGTGGTCGCGTTCACTGGAGCCCCAGGAGCGGCACACTACTGCGCAGCTAAGGGCGCCGTCACTTCATATACCAAAGCGCTATCACTCGAACTCGCCCCTAAAAATATCACAGCCAACACCATAGCCCTCGGTTACTTTCAGTATGGATTGATCAATCAAGTGAACGAGCAGTTGCAAGCTGATATCAAGGAGCGCATTCCTCTCAAGCGATTTGGTCTCGGCTCTGAAGTAGGTGGGCTGATCAGGTTTCTGTTAAGCGATGAGAGCGCCTTCACTACAGGGCAAGTGATGCATCTGAATGGCGGACTATACTAGTGGACCTCGAATTCGATCCCTTCAACAGCGACGCGTCCCTTCCAGAGCAGCGAGAGCTCTTCCGCGATTGCTTTCCAGAGGCGTGTGGCAGCTCCGTGGAATCGACGGGCCACTATCGCTGGAAGTTCCATTCAATCCGAAACGAGCCACCATCCTATGAGTATTCCGTCTGGCGATCCAACCCACGAAAGCTCCTTGGTTATTACGCCGCTCTCCCATTTCGTTACTCGGTAGGAGGTTCAACTTTTTCGTGCGGAATGGTGTGCGACGTCATGACTCATTCCGCGGCGCGCGGCAAAGGAATCTTCACTAAGATTGGGAGATACGCGACAGAGGACCTTCGAAGCAAGGGCATTGACTTCACCTCGGGCTATCCTATACGCCCCGAGGTGATTCCAGGACACCTTAAGGTAGGTTGGGAGGTGGCTCAAGAACTCCCCCTCTATCTCAAGGTGCTGCGGAGCAACGCCCTCCTCAAGAGTTCTATCGCCCGTTACTTTACGGGAATCGTTAATGTAGGGCTAAGGCTATTCGCGCTTCTGACACGATCTCGAGTGTCCGGATCGGGGCAAGCGCGCGTGGACATAGAGTCAGCGGCCGATTTTCTCAACAGACAGGATGACAGGTATGAGCGCTTCTTTTCCCGTTGGAGCGCATTACGAAAGGTACATCTCATCAAGGATCGGGCTTTTCTGCGATGGCGACTCGGAGCGCCAGAGAGTGAGTATCACGTCATTGCCGTAGTACGCGGCACGGATATTGATGGTATGGCGATCGTTCGCGTGACGGAATTAAAAGGCGTCCCCTGTCTTGCCGTACTTGATCTCATGTTGGTCGAGGAAGACGGCCAGGCATCTCGCGATCTTATCGGCGCTATGGAAAGCTTCGCGTTGAGTCGATCATGCGAGACCATCGGGATGATGATCCGAAGCGACCGCGCCCGGCGGGCCTCCCTTCTGTGGCGCGGCTTTGTGAGAACACCATTTACGTTCAAACTTATTATCAAACTGCTCTCGGAGCGCGCCAAAGAAGCGCGCCTCCTCGACCCATCAATGTTCGATGTCATGTGGATTGATTC
Source organism: Pseudomonadota bacterium (assembly GCA_039799965.1). Taxonomy (GTDB): domain Bacteria; phylum Bdellovibrionota_C; class UBA2361; order UBA2361; family OMII01; genus OMII01. Next base: position 21,196 of record JBDLRS010000065.1, on the reverse strand, counting down.
CGATGACCTCTAACCACTCCACCCCGGGTCAGCAGATCGTCGTTTTTTTATTCGCCCACTATGACGACGAGTTCTTTGTGCTTCCGCGCCTTCAACGCGAATCGGCGATGGGACACCGAACTATCTGCGTCTATACAACGGATGGTGCGGCTTATGGCGAAAGCTCTGCGCGACGACGGGCGGAAAGCCAATCTGTGCTGAATCCATGCGGGGTCGAGAATGCAGATATACTCACTCTAGGCGAGCGACTCGGCATTCGCGACGGGACCTCTTTTCGTCACCTTGCGTCCCTGTGGAAGGAGCTCTCTACCCTTTTAAGCGACGTGCACATTTCACGGGTTTACGCTCCAGCATGGGAGGGGGGACACGCGGACCACGATGCTGCACACCTTTTGGCGATGGCCGTCGCCAAAAGCAAAGCGGCCCCCGTTTTTGAGTTCTCCCTTTATCATTCACACAACAGGCGTGGACCTCTGTATCGATGCATGACCCTCATTCCGCTCGAGGGCTCCGTTACAAATGATGACGTTACGTTGGGAGAAGCTCTCTCCTGGATGTGGAAGGCTCGATGTTATCCAACCCAGCGTCGGGCGTTTCTCGGGCTGCTTCCATTTTGCCTTCCACAGATTTTGCTTCGACGCTCCCTACCTCTTAGGCTCGTTGGCTACAGGGACTATCGAAAACGCCCGTATGAAGGAACCCTTCTCTATGAGTCGCGGTTTAAGGTCCCCTACTCCGAGTTTAGGCCGGCAACGCTCCCTTTCATCGACAGCCATATTCAACCTTAAACGCCATCGCAGGAACTGTTGAGACGAATGAAGGGCGTCGTATGCCCTTGATATTGCTTGAAGCCTCTTCCATAATGAGGCGAATCACCGCTGACGGACAAGGATCGATCGATGCTCTTTAGCTCCAACATCTTCCTTTTTGCGTTCCTGCCGGCCTGCCTACTCGGCTACTACCTCATAAAGGTATTCGCCCCACGGTTTCGCAACGCGTTCCTCTTTCTTATGAGTTGCTTCTTCTACTTTTGGGGAAGCGGGCAGATAGCGATCCTTTTCCTGGCCGCGGTGTTTGTGAATCACATGCTGGCCAAACTGATTGACCGCTCCCCCCCAAAAAAGGCCCGACTGATATTCTGGGCGGGCGTTGGGTACAATCTCGCTTGGCTCCTATACTTTAAATATCTGAATTTTTTTTACGACAACCTCGCTGCGCTGTTTGCGTGGTGGGGGATATCTCTGCCAGCCATCACACAGATAGCGCTCCCGGTTGGAATCTCCTTCTATACCTTCCAATGCATCGCCTACCTTTCTGAGGCATATCAACGGGAACACAAACCAGCGCGAAGCTGGTTGGACTACGGGACATACCTTGCCTTCTTTCCCCATGTCGTCGCTGGTCCGATCGTCCGTTACTCAGACATTGATCGTGAGATCCGGGAGCGCGCTGAAACCCTCAACTTATTCTTTGAGGGTATTTGGCGGTTCGCGTTAGGATTGGGAAAAAAAGTCATCATCGCAAATACGCTCGGGGCAGTCGCGGATCAGCTCTTCGCCCTGCCATCCGCAGAACTTAATCCTGTAAAGGCGTGGACTGGAGCTCTCTGCTACACATTCCAGATTTACTTCGACTTCTCCGGGTATTCCGACATGGCGATTGGCCTCGCGCGCATGTTCGGATTTCATTTTCCCGAAAACTTTAACCAACCATACCGCAGTCAGAGCGTCACTGAATTCTGGCGGCGATGGCACATGACCATGTCGAACTGGTTCCGCGACTTCGTGTACATACCACTCGGCGGTAATCGCCTCGGGGCACGCAGAACGTATGGCAATTTATGGATCGTCTTCTTCCTGTGTGGGCTATGGCATGGTGCCGCCTGGACATTCGTGGTTTGGGGAATGTGGCATGGACTTCTGCTTGTTGGGGAACGGTGGGCAAAGACTCGCTTTGGCTGGACCCCGAAAGGGATACCAGGAACCGGTCTAACATTTCTACTCGTAGTTATCGGCTGGGTTCCATTTCGCGCTGACTCTCTCAGCCATGCCGGGATGTTTATATCCCGCATGTTCAGTATCGCCGTAGAGCACTCAGCGAACGACCTCCCGATTTGGTTTTACCTCACCCCTGACGTCTGGTTCTGCCTCGCCTTAGCCATGATATTTTCATGGCTACCGACGGAGAAGTTTCAAGGCATGCGCCTTCCAGAGCCCATGACGGTGCTCGTTCAGGGCTCTGTGTCTGTATTACTTTTTATCTACTGCGCAGCTACCCTCTCCAAGGTCGCATTTAATCCATTCATTTACTTTCGGTTCTAATGGGTAGCAAACAGGAACTCTCATCGACTACGGCAACAATATGGCTTCAGCGGCTGTTTGTAGCTGTTTTCTTATTCCTCATAGCGAGCCCCTCAATTCAGGAGAGGTTCAAGCTGTTCACCTATGCGCCGGTTGTGGAGAACCGCAACAAGCAGCCTCGTCCCTCTGGACTTGCCAACATTTTTATTTCTAGTAGCGGATACGCGCATGCGTATGAAGCTTACTTCAACGACTCATACGGGCTCCGAGACTTTCTCATTAAACTCAAGAATCAGTTCGACTACTCGATGTTTAATGTGTCTGACGAGGTGTTAATTGGTAGGGATGGCTGGCTGTTCTACCGAAAGCTCTACCAACACACCATGCGAGCCCAAGAGATTGAGAGCGTTAAACTTCCAACCCTCATGACACGGTTGCTTCGACTCAACCAATTCTTGGCGAGTAAAGGCATTACCCTTATTATGGTTCCCTGCCCGGCTAAAACGACCCTCTATCCGGAGCATGTACCGACTCAGTATCCAGCGTACCCGAAGGACACCGCATTTCAACGCTATCGGGCAGCGCTGGCTCAGCATCCCGAATTGTTAACCGTTGATGTTCAAAACATTCTGGATCAACTCAAACCTCGCATGCGGGTTTTTCACAAGACAGACTTCCATTGGACCGATCCTGCTGGAGCTGTTGTTTGGAAGAGCCTTTATACCCTTATGGTCTCTGCGGCACGTTTACCGATGCCTCCGCTGGATAGGGTGAAGATCAAAAAAGTACACAACCTTGCGGGAGGGGAAATAAACTCCTTAGCTGTGTTTTATCCCCCGCTTGAGAGCTCAATTGAACTGGACGCTCCTCTCACGCGGCCTACTGGAACGATGCAGCTCACCAAGGACCCAAACCAATGGACATACATCGCGTCCGACACTAAGGGCATTCCCCTATTGCCCCCCACAGTCCTCATCGGCGACTCCTTCTCAGACGCCTTCCTACGGGCCGGGTTCGCGGCGGCGTTCACGACTCTACATAAAGTGCCGAACCGAGACTTCGCGAAGACCCTCCTTTCTATTCCGGAAGGGACCCGATTTATCGTCGTCGAACATATTGAGTCCTTCTTGCTTTCACTTTTGCTTGAGCAAACATGGTCACCCATTCTACTTTCGGAGCTTGACCGATATTCGACCGGCCAGCACATTGAAACAAAAACGGTCCCGGAGGTCTTATGAGCGGGCAGCAACAGACCTATCAGGCGCAAAAGGCAAATGAATCATTTTGAGACCCTTCAATTTCGGCGAATACGGTAAGAACCTATGAAAGATTTACCTGATGTTAATCCGCGTCTTCCGCTCCCCTTAGCGTTAGTTGCCCTTTGCGGCGTCCTGATAATGCTGGTGGTAGTAGGCATGGAGGCGTCTAAAACTCCTGAGGTCTTCCAGCTCGTCAGCATCAGGCTTGGCCTTATTACGTTAGCAGTGTCCGCTCTTGTGTCCTTCATTTCGATCAAACTATTCAAGCGTCCCACGGCTCTCCTCGTTATTCCCGTTCTGTTCTGCGCTTATACCCAACATTTCGTGGCGTTTTTAGCCTGGGCCGTTTTTTGTGCAGCGTCTTTTGGATTAGGGTCTTACGTCTGTCGGTTATTCTTACCCGAAAAGGAATCCAGCTTCGGCGACGCACTTCCCTTCTTGAAGCTCTTTATCGGGCTTAGCCTGAACAGCCTCCTCACATGGGTGGCGATGCACTTCTCAGTCAACTACACCGCGGCGTACTGGTCCTTCTTCTGCGCGGAACTGCTTCTCTTTAGGAGAGGCGCCGCCCACTTAGTGAACGTAAAGCTATCTCGGCGCCTCGAACCGGGGCGACTTGTAGTTCTTCTTCATGCGCTCCTATTTCTGCCGTTCGCGGTGGTTCCTGCTTACAACTTTGACGACATCTCATCTCATCTTTTCATATCGCACCAGACGCGTCTTTTTGGCCGTTTTGTTTTTTCTCCTGAGTTAGTGAGCGGATTAAACCCTTCGATGCTTCCGATGGGCGCGTATACAAGCGTGTTTATGCTTGGGGGAGAGTTCGCCATGCGGATTCTTAATCTAAGCATGTACACATTCGGCTTTCTCATCTTTGAATCCTTCGTTCGGAACCGCTGGGGAAACCGAGTCGCCCTGCTCGCCACGTTATTCGCGGTGCTAACCCCGTTCACCCACTGGACCCTTGGCATCTGCTTTGTGGACTCCTTCTTCTTTGCACTCTCGACGCTGTTTTTCGTGTGCACGATCAGCTTCCTTTCATCCAAGAACCTTTCAATGCTCCCATGGCTTGGCCTTCTAGCAGGGCTCGGCTACCTGGCTAAACAGCAATTCATATTCATCGCCATTCCTCTAGCGGTGCCGATGGGAGTACTCGTCCTACGAGCCCTACTCGCGACACCAAAGCGCTGCGTCATATTCGTAGGCCTCGCAGCAGTCACATTCATCGTCACTATCGCGCCCCCTTTAGTCCACAACTATATCCTTTCAGGAAACCCGCTTTTTCCCTTCTACAATTCCTTCTTTAAATCACCCTACTGGCCCGCTCAAAACCTTGTTGATACGCGATGGAACCAACCATTCGCCCCCACGACACTTTGGGCTATTACCTTCCACGGGTCTCGATTTGTCGAGAATAGCGACTTCTGTTTCGGCTTTGCTCCGCTTGTCTTGTTTCCGGCCATTGTGAGTATTGGTACGTATCGAGCATGTAAAAACGACCTATGGATTTGGTCGACCCTTCTCATCAGCGTTTCGTACGTATATCTGTGCTCCGCAACCACGGGACTCTACATTCGCTATTTTGTTGGACAGATTGCGCCTATCTCCCTCTGCTTAGCGTTAACCGTCCACCAATTGTTATCTGCGGGGAATGCCTCTCGCCGAGTTGCTTTTGTGATCGTGTGCGCCCTCCTAGCCGGCAACTTTGCCGCCCTACTCTCAGGGCGAAATTCAGCGGAGCCCTACCCGGTCGTCGCGGCGATTGCTCAGTCAACGAGTCATTCATCAATGGCGTATCACGCCCGTTTTAAAACTCTCTTTGAGAAAGGGCGAGAGCTGTGTGGCCAAGACGCCACGGGTCTATTAATTGACTCCCCGGGAAACTACTTCGCCCAGACCCGCCTCGTCTCGAACCTGTGGCATTTCACCACGGTCAGCAGGAAGCTGTCGGAGGCCAAATCCACGGCGGACCTCCAGGCGGTGGTCTTTGACAACCTTAAAGCTTGCTACATTATTATGCCCTTGAAGCCTACTCCCCAGGGAGTGCGCTCCGATAGCTTTCGGGATCTTTTAACACAGATAGAAGAGACCGCTGACTTCGGGCTCTACATACCCAGGAAAATTTCGATCAATACCAACCCATGAACCTAATCTGGCCGCCCACCTTCGAGTGGCTTTTTGGGGGGCTTTACAATAGGATGACCGCACGAGGATTACACGTATGAACACCGAGGCCTGCTATTGCTGTCGAAACGGATTACATGCCTTTGCCGAGTCGCCAATGTGCGAGGCGCAAAGATGCGAAGGCTGCGGATCGCTGCTTACTAAATTCTCCTCCACAGCCGATCAAAAGGACCCTTGGGAGATGGGCTCCGTAACTCCTTCTTTTCTTGAGGCACTTAAGCTTCGTCGGGCAATCCAAGCCCGTCAGATCGTAAATCACTTTGGCCCACAACTGAGAGCCGGCAAAGCCTTGGATTATGGGTGTGGGCAAGGAGCTTTTGTATCGTACATGCGGCAATGCGGCATTGATGCCGTGGCTTGCGACATCTCTGATACCTACCTTGAAGGCAATTTGCGGGACTCGTTTATTGAGCTCACAGGCCCCTGGGCTGTGCCCGACCTCTCCGGTATTAACACGATCTGCTTCCTTGACGTCCTGGAACATTCCCCTGATCCCGGCGCGCTTATTGGTCAGCTTCATAAGGCCGGGGTAAACGGTGTCCTCGTAAAGGTGCCGATGCTCCATGGGCCAATCGGTCGAGCTTCGCAGATACTCGCCCGTTTAGGACGACCTGGATTATTATACCGTTTACTCCTGGTGGATGAGATCTCTCCTCATTATTCATTTTTTACAAGCAAAGGGCTCACCCAGCTTTTCGCGAGCAACGGGTTTAGGCTTGCGGACAGTGTCAGTTTGGCGGATGTCGGATCTGAACTGCCAGAGCGCTTACGAGGCAAAGAGGGGGAGCCCTCGAAGGGTGGCAAGCGGGCGATATTCACCGCGTTCGGAGCTCTCCTCTCCCTTGTAAGTCCGATATGGTCCGACACCCGAGTATTCCTTTTCCAGCGCCAATAACACCGAGGTACGGACGAAGTCTCCCACAAGGAGTCGGCGAAAAGACCTGCAATCTCAACTAGCCGAAATCACCTCCAAACGTAATCTCCCATACGTTCGATAGGACACCTGCGGCACGGCACTCCTTATTCGGGAGGTCAGGCGCCCCCCGCGTGAGTGCCCTTCATCGCGAGCTAGGATTACCCTTTCTAACAAGTGGACCGAGGGCCATTATTTGAATATCGTGGAGACAATCCACCACGCCCCTGGAGGAAGAGTGTTTTTCATACGGCACCACACAACATAGGGCGGGGAGACTACCGTAAACCCGTCCCCTACTATTTATTGGACATGTACCTCCATGCTGCCATTTCGTGCATCCCTGTTAACCCTGTATCTCATCGCCTCTTGGATGCTAGCCTCGCTTCCCCTCATGGTAGCGGCACCGTCTCCCTTTGAGATCTCACTACTCGCCACCGCGATATTTGTCGCGCTCGTGCGGATGTTCCCCTGGAACGATGGGCGGGAGTTCGCCCCTCATGAGCAAAGAGTTGTTTGTGGCTACGCACTCGCCGCGGCGTTGTTTGCCCTTCTTGTCCATCGACCTGATGGGGACGATGGCGGTTATTTGAACCAGGCTGTCTATTTTGCCAATCATTTTTTCGAGCCGTTCCCATCCCACTGGACAATCTTCCCGAACCTCGATGCTCCCGCCCCCTATCCTCTGTTTCGTTTTAGCGCTTTCAATTACCTCATCGGACTCATCTCCGTATGGTTCGAGCCGTTAGATGTGGTGGCGTTTTTCATTGTTCCGGTGGCTTCAGCCTTGTGTGTCTTTGCATACGCTCTCTTATTCAAAACGTGTTTTCCCAGGTCATGGATGACGGGGTTAGGTTGCTGGCTAGTATTCTTAGCAATCGATGCAAGTTCACCTGCATTACCATCTCAATTTTCTTTTGTACGAATTTGGCAGGGCAAATCGTTATTGCTAAATTTTGGAGTCCCCTTCCTCACCTACTTGCTTGTACGAAGCACCGCCTCCTCGACAAAAGATTTCTTTTTAGTTGGCTCGGCTTTAATGGGATTTTCTCCCATGGGCCTCCTACTAACTACCGCTACGTTGTGCGCACCCATGAACGTTCGGAAACTCGTAATGGGAGCCCCTTTGTTGATCCTACCGATCGGCCTAACGGCGATTAACGCGCTTAATCAATTTCAGAGCGTAGACCAAAGCTTCGCCTCTCCACGATTAGCCGAGACAGCCTTCTGGTTTTTCGGCAGCTACCAAAGCCTCATTTTTTGGGGAGCCGCCTTTCTCGCGTCACTATGTTTTGGAGGACAAAAACGTCTCGTCCTCGGTAGCTTGACCGTTGTGGGCGTCTTATTTAATCCGCTAACCGCCGACTATGTGGCGAGATATCTGACATCATCACTTGTATTTTGGCGAGTTCTTTGGATTTGTCCCTTCGCGGTAGCGTTGGGCAGCCTGGTAGACCTGTCTTGCCGAAGATACCTACCCACCGCCCTGATACTCGGCTCTATCATATTCCTGCCCACGAAATATTCATGGCAGAACTCCAGCTATGCGGAACTTAGGCTTCCAGATCGTAAGGTGTCTACAGCCGTTCAAGCCGCCGTTCGCAAGATTCATGAGCGAGTTCCCGACAAGGCAACCGTTTGGACTCCCCAAGAGGTATCCGCGGTAATCCTCTCCTCGAAGCGGGAAATTTATCCTTTGGCCCCAAGGCTCTGGTATATCTTTCGAGTCTTCGAACAGGGGCTCAAACGACATCAGGAATATCAAGATAGAGAGTATGCCCTATTCACATTGGACGGGAGCTCTCTCATCGATGAAGAGAGGGTGAAGCGCATCATTCACGACTACAACATCCAAGCCGTCGTTGTTGACGTAAAGACCAAGAACGCCACGCCATTAAACGAACTGCTAGGGGCTCAAGGGTTCCAGTCTATTCAAATTGATCGAGATAATTTATCTGGACCGTATATCATCTGGTTCGCGAAATAGGATCCGAACTCGGAGCTACTAAGGTCTCATCGTCTTTATGTTTTTAACCGATTACCTAAATTCCGGCTAGCACAAGGTGACTATCCGGAGCAACGCATGTGGAATGAAGGGTCTCGACTTTCGCAAAAAGCGTATGGCCTCGTCCTTTGTGCATTTGATAGATCGCTCCGGCTCAACGCTGCATGTGAGCCGACGAGATAGTGTTAGCCGACGCGCGCGCCGCTAGACATGACATCCCGATCAATAGTTCTACAGATACTACGCTGCGGTCAAATCACTATGCGGGTTTCGCGCCAGCCCCACATCAGCAAGGTATCCCTCGATGCGCTTCCGATTCGTAGCAGTCGAAAACTCCTCCTCTACCAGCGTCATCCCCGCGTTGGAGAGCGCGCTCCATAAATCTGGATCGGTATACACTCGAATAATCTGCTTCGCCAGCTCCTCGGCCGTAGCTCCGATGAGGACGTCCTTACCATCTTGCAACCCCATGCCCTCCGCAGCGATAGGTGTGCAAACGACCGGAACACCGTAGCTAAGGCTCATGCATACCTTGCCCTTCACACCAGCGCCAAAACGAAGCGGAGCGACCGACAATCGAATAGAGGACCAGATCGGCTCAAGGTCCTGAACAAACCCCAAAACCTCCACGTTGTCGGATCGCAAGGCGTCTAACTCCGCTGGAGGCTTGCTGCCTATGATTCTAAACACAACGTCAGGCAACATCTGATTCACAAGCGGAAGCACCTCCTTCACAAAGAAGGTAACCGCGTCGATGTTGGGTGTGTGCTGAAACCCACCCACGAAGCAGATATCCTTTCGGGCTTCAAATGGATTACGGCAACCGTTCACGTCCGTAATAATTGGAGAAACCCGAACGTCCGCACCGGGGAGTTCACGACCTAGTTCCTCCTGCTCATACGAGCTATGCACGAAGATGATGTCGCTATCCTTCGCAACGGCGAGTTCCTTTCTTTTCGTCTTAAGCGCTCGCTCCCGTTCCCCAGAGGCCCCTGTAAGGTCGGCCTGCCGCAATTCGCGCACGTAATGAAGATCTATCGGCAGAAAGAATTTCTTCGGACGGCATCCGCACTTTTCAAATGCTTTAAAGACCGGATTTGCAGACTCGTGCCGCAACCCTATGACTAAGTCATAGGACGATCCAAATCGGGAGATGTACTTCTCCACATCGAGACTGGTTGGCGGCGACAGAACGTGAACGCCCAATCGCTCCAGCCTCTCGGTGTAGTGCGGCACGTATTCGCGATTCCAATACGGAAAGAACGTAACGTGGTACCCAAGCTCAACCAACGCGGTCAGCCAGGTGTCAGTCACTATCGAACCCGCGTCCTGGTCAGGTGTTGGAGTAAGGGCGTCCACGAAGAAAACTCGTCCCTTGACCTGGTAATCTCGCGCCACCTCCGGAGCTACATCCGACGGCGCATGTCGAGTTAGTTGAGCGGACCATCGGGCTTTGATCTTCCTCAAATTGGCGACCTGGTAGGCCTTCACCCCAACCTTAACGTCGGTGCCCGAGGAGACCCCTTCGAAGTGCACGAGCCGGGAGAACGGCTGATACAGCACCCGAAGGCCTCTCTCTCGAACCTTGAACGCGAGATCGACATCCTCGCAGTACGCTGGCGCATAATGAGGGTCAAAACATCCAAGACTCATAAATAGCTCGCGGTCAATTATGAGCGACGCCCCGGAGCAAAAATCAACATCTCTTACGTAATTGAATTCCCCTCTCGCGGGATCCTGGTTGCGTCCGTAGTTCCATGCTTGTCCGTCTCGCCAGATTATTCCTCCAGCTTCTTGCAGCGTACCATCGGGATAAAGCAATTGAGATCCTACCAGACCCACTATCGGGTTAGATTCCAATGTCTCATAGAGGGAGTCTAACCACCCCGGCAATACGTAGGTGTCGTTGTTCAGGAACACCAGCTTTTTTCCGCGCGCCGCGTGGGCTCCACGGTTACAGGACTCTATAAAGCCTGAGTTTGTCTCCTTGGTTATGACCAGCAACTCGGGGATACTCCGGCAGGCGGTGACGGTTCTATCCGTCGAGCAATCATCGACGACGATGACCTCAAATGACACCTTTGTTTCGTGCTTCGCGAGCGATTGGATACACGACAACGTACTGCGAAGTTGATTAAACACCGGAATGATTATCGAAACCTCGGGGGCTTCGTCGTAGGGAGCCCTAACGGATGACCCTTCAGAGATGTCCCCTTTAATATCAAAGACCTTCTGAAGGATCTCAATTGGCGAGATGCCGGTGCCACTCTCCGCGTCTTTGGCCATGTTCCGGCGAAGGCTAACGATCTCCTCTCGAATATGCTCGCCAACTCCCGACATCCCTCGCCTATCCGGACGCTTCGCGCCGACCATGCGATTTTGGTTATCTAACTCTCGCTCGGATGTCGCGCGTCCCTCAAGAGCTCCATGCCTTACGTAGTGCAATAACGGAGAGTAGCACTGTTCTCCCAAATCTTTATAGAAGCCTCGATACCACGTGGTATCAAATACAGGACTCGGATTTCGCCCCTGGCGCCATCCGAACATCTGATAGTGAATAATTGAAAGGAGCCGCCCTCCCTTGCGTCCATTCAGCCGCGGTGCATAGTAGGCTACATCGAATTCAGGCCTCTTTCGTAACGAGAGGATTCCCTTCAGATCAATTTTAAGACCGACGATCATCTGCCGAAGAGTTGGTCGAGATCGCGTCTTCGGGATGAGGGATTGGGTAGCACCCTCGTGAGACTGAGCCGACACACTAGATAGGGCCGCTGCGATTAATTCTCGTTGACTCTCGTCCACCTTTCCATCCTCAATTCGTTCACGCGCGTCTGTCATCCCTTGCCTCAGAGATTGGGCTCCCCGAAGCGATTCCTCATACCGAGCGACCAAGGTCTCCATACTCATTATCACCTCTGTCTCTCGCTCCAGTGCCACTCCCACTGCACTATCTGGCTTCCAAAAGTCCTCCGCTACGCTTTGACCTGATACGAGAGACTGGAGGTACGCCTCCTGACGTCCGAGAGCCCATATCCTCTGTCGAGAAGTAGACATGCCGATCCCGGAGAACACCGACTCGATCAATTCTATCCGGGTTCGTATGGCTTCACTGCCTGTTACTCCCGTCACCGGGATCGAGCAGAGCGAAACTAGAAGGGATCGAAAAACGATCCAGTCCGCTCTCACAGGTTGATGAGCGACCCATTCGCGATCTATCAACCGAGGCTGCCCAGTCATCTCGTCTACGATCACATTTTGCGGAATGAGGTCTATGTAGCGCCCTGGGATTTCGACCTCCAGTGAGGACAGAGATACGATTACCCCCTCCTCCCTCAGGAGCTCTTCAGCAATCGTAAGGAATTGCCGAACGAAGGAAACCACCTCGTCGAGCAGCCATCCATCCCGCGAAAGTATAGCCGTAAGTTGGTCGGACAGAGGGACACCCCGCACGTAGGGAACTGGCACGGACACTTCGATAGCCAGCTCATCCTCACACGAGCTGCCATGAGACGGTGCCAACAGACGCGAGAACTTTACTATCTCCCCCTCTGACGTCCGTTGAAACCCAATCTCCTTACAAAAATGGGGAGCCCGTTGTGTGCTGTACCACCATCCGAGATTCTCAAGGGGGGGCAAAGCATCGGGTGCGGCCACGACCAGAAACGAGTTGGAAAGATCCATCCCTAATTTGTTTCTGACCACGACCTCCCACACACGTCGAGGGTCGAAAGAGAGAAAATTAGGAAGCTGACGGTCGGAGAACGTCGTCGCTCGCAGGAGCGCTGTGACGTCAAATTCGGTTGCTTTGAATCCATCGTCGGTAATTATCGCCTGCGGAAATTTGTAATCCGGAAATGGGGCTAAAAACTGTGTATGAGAGAGTCCGGAGTCTACACAGATACGCGCGAGCTCTTCCTTTCCGTAGGTCCTCACTCCATTACTGGAATATCGGTTCTCAAGCCCAAACATTCGACGAGCCACGTGGTCCTCATGAGCGCCGGCGAAGTACTTCAAACCTAACTGGTTTTCAATAGCGATAAAGATCGACCCACCTGGCTTCAACATCGCCCGAGCTCGCTTAAGCATTTCAGAGGGTGGATTCGTTCCGTCAACGAACAGGTGTGCGTACTCAAGAACACCGACCAACGTTATCACGTCGAATTTCTTTTCCACCGCAAACGCCGCGAAGTTCTCGGTGAGCACAGTGACGTTATCAAGATCGGCGGTACGTGCTCGAGCGATTCGAGCACGTCGGGGGCTACCCTCTAAGGCACATACATGAGCTCCGATCTCTCCCAAAAAGCGGCTAATAGCGCCACATCCAGCTCCAATTTCAAGCACATCGCGTCCACGCAACTGATTCTCGAATGGTCGTAAGATATTCGCTCTCGTAGGACTCAGGTGATAAGAGCTCGGCCAATCTTTGCACTCCTTACCAAGTGCCCGAGAGAAAAGTCCTCGGTCTTTTGTATTTTCGAGAAGCTTGAGCATCCCCTCCTCAAACGCGTCCCCATCGCTGTAGGCGAGCCCCGCGTATGAGGGACGACTCCATATCTTCTCGGGAAGATTGCATATATATCCGGCGCTCGTTAACCACGTTGCCACTACTCAATCCTCTCTAATTGCATCGTTAATCCGAGATCGGTGATTCCGAAGAAGGTGCGATTAGCCGCCACCTGAATGTGAATTGAATCGTACCGACGATCATGCGGAATGACCTCATCCCCCTGACGCGAAGCAATTCCGACTGAGATAAAATAATCTCCAGGCGCAAGGGAGCACCTAAAACCCATGCAGATTAACGTTGTTGGCGATCGGACGCCGACATCGCCCACTATCGATACCCCCAGCGTATCCGAGTTTGCGCCATACACCGTGAGCCCCTCTTTTGTCTTAATCGTCAAACCAACAATAGGAACTTTGAGCGGCGCGAGACCTTTGAGCGAAAGCCTGACCGTTACAAGGTCTCCGCTCTGAATCACTCCGGGATACTGCTCGTGCCCAGCTTCAAGGGAGAAATCAACTATCTGAGCCCCTCCATCACCCCACCTGTACTCATGCTTATTGTAGAGGGGCCTAGAATGAAAGATGTCCTCGGAGCAACTTAGTTGAATAGCCTCGGGCTTGGGCGGCTCTTGAGAACCTTTGGATTCACCCACGGCATTCGTGGCCTCTCCCCCCCTATCTTTTCCGAAGAGCACGTCGAGGTATCTATTAACAACGAATCGGGGCTCTCCGTTCTCCAGCAATCGCCCACCATCAAGGAGGATCGCCCGAGAACAATGGGTCACCACCTGCTCGGTTGAGTGCGTGACCAACAAGATACTTGTCCCCTGCTCCTTGAGCTCTTTCAGTCGCGCAAAACATTTTGCTTGAAACTTGGCGTCTCCCACCGCAAGAGCCTCATCAACGATGAGGATATCAGGTGAGATCTGAGCCTGCACCGCGAACGCCAGCCGCACGGTCATGCCACTAGAGTAGGTCTTTACGGGCTGATCGATGTGTGTGCCGATATCCGCAAACGCGGCGATCGAATCAAATTTGGACTCAATCTCATCACGAGAGAGTCCCAAGATCGCCCCATTTACGAATACATTCTCACGCCCTGTGAATTCCGGATTAAATCCCGACCCGAGCTCGAGAAGCGCCCCAATCCGACCTTTTGTCCGCACATCTCCGAATGTAGCAAAAAGAGTCCCGGTTATTATCTGAAGTAGGGTGCTCTTGCCGGAGCCGTTTCGACCCAAGATACCGAGGGTTTCCCCTCTCTTAACGTCAAAGCTGATATCATTCAGCGCCCAGAACTCCTCGAAATATCTTGTATCGCAGCCACCAAAAAGCTTTTTGAGCTTTGGCACGACAAACTGCTTCAGCCTATCCGCGGGGGTCTTGTAAAGCTGATAGCTCTTACTAATGTTTCGTACACTAATCGCGTTTTCAGATGACATCCGCAAATCCTTTCCGCGTCTTCTGAAACCACGCGTATCCTAACCACGCGACAAGAGCACTGCTTGCGAGATAAGCGCTATACGTAGGAAAGCTCGGAACCACTCCCCATAACAAAATATCGCGAACCCACTCGACAACCTGAGTGATTGGATTGACTGCCAGCCAAGGCTTTACATGTGTTGGCAGCGCAGACAGCGGATAAAAGATCGGCGACATGAAAAGGAGGACACTCAAGCACACCCCTATGACCTGTCCGATATCTCTGACATACACACCCAAAGAGGCTAGAAACCAACTCAAGCCTAACGTTAAAAAGACCAGAGGGGCGATAATGAATATGAACAGCCCCACGGTCAGTGGCGGTATGCCGACGAAGATCCCATAGAACAATAACCACACGAGAAAGTTTACCGAGAGATGGAAAAGCGAACCTCCCAGCGACACAAGCGGAAGGATCTCCAGTGGGAATACTACTTTCTTA
The DNA here is from genome assembly GCA_039799965.1 of Pseudomonadota bacterium. Classification (GTDB taxonomy): domain Bacteria; phylum Bdellovibrionota_C; class UBA2361; order UBA2361; family OMII01; genus OMII01. The sequence continues at coordinate 6,105 of JBDLRS010000065.1, read as the reverse complement.
ACGTAGTTTGTTGATGACTGAATCAGAAATGGAGCTCGGCTAATCGAGTCAGAGAAAAGGTTGAAGACCATCAACCCCGCGAAGAGCACCAGAGCGAATTCGGTCTTCGATTGCGACTCCGTTGACCATCGAGCTTTAAAGACGACGCTAAATACGAACGTATACACCGCCATCATCAGAACGGGCGTAACGAGCGACCACACGACTCCTAGAACGGAGCCTTTGTAGCGCGCCGAGATCTCACGCTTAACAAGCTCAAAAAGGAGTGCTCTATGAGAGACCAAGCTTCGAACAAGGCTCCGAGCTGATATACTGAAGTCATTCATGCAGCGGGTGAGGCAGGCTTAAGAGACATGATTATCGAGGTTTACTCGGACAACACTTTGAAGGCTTCGAGGGCCGCCAACTACCCATCCTTTTTGCACTTCGACGATTCCCAAGCTAGCCACCACGATAGCTTACCAAATTGGCTAGTATCAGCAAGTTAGGAGCCCCCTGAGGCCCTCCGCACCCCGCAATCGTGTGGTAGCACACGGCACAACCCGTCGCAGCCCCAATCGCGCCACTAGCAGGGTGGTGAAAAATGGTTCCGTCGTGAGCATTTTGAGAGTTTTGACGAAACGAGGCGGAGACGACGAAAAAACCGGAGGCGTATCCACTAAGATACGTTGAGGATTTTTTCGGCGGCTCCAACGAAGTTGCAGTCAAACTATCGAAATGCGCAACAGGAAATCATGGCTCATCGTGGAATGGAGTGGGTGCCAACGAGCACAAAGGTAACATAAGTCATTGTTTTTGCCTATAAATAGCGCCTTTCCACGTTCACGTCGGAATAACACCGAGCCCTACCCACTCGATTTCACGAAGACCCGAAATCATTTTTCACCACCCTGCTAGCGGGCTAATATGTTTGGTAAATATATCTCCTGACCGGAGGCAGCAATCCGCTCATGACGGCACAGAAAACCCCTCACTACCTCCAAGGACGAGAAATTCGGGGTGGAAAGGCGAGAGAAAAATCCTCGGTCGTAATGGAGAGGTTCGGGTTGTAATATGGATCGAGTGCAAGAGTTGAAGACCACCTGGTCCTCATTATGGACCTCTCTTGCTGAAAGCGAGAAAATTTCTCGGGCGAAGTCTCATAGCCTCGACTTGCGGATTCGTAATGGAATGCCTCGGCCCGAGCTTCGTACACTACTCTGTAACCGGCAGCGCGAATCCTGAGACATACATCTACGTCATTGAAGGCGACAGACAAGTCCGGATCGAATCCCCCGACTTGTTCAAAAACATCTCGGCGTATAAGGATGCACGCACCTGTAACGGCGCTCACGTTTTGAGTTAAAATGGCGCGCCCGAAATAGCCTGGGTCCCCCTTACGACTCCCCTTGTGATTGTGCCCGGCGATTCCGTCGATACCCAGGATAATTCCACCGTGCTGAAGCAGATTACTTGGATATAGTAGGCGAGCTCCGACCGCTCCAACCTCTTTCAGGGAGACTTGAGCCACCATTCTCTCGAGCCAATCCCCTTTTGAAAACTTAAGATCATTATTAAGAAATCCCAAAATCGACCCGGAACAGTACTTCACTCCGGTGGTGTTCAATTCGGAAAAGTTAAAGGGGCGCTCATCTCTTACAACCCGAACATTTGGATAGACACGCTGCACCTCATCAAAAAAACTCAGAGACTCAGCTTCGATACTACCGTTGTCGACAATTATGACCTCGAAGTTCCGATATGTGGTTGCTCTAAACAGCGATTCCACGCACGGCTTGAGAAATGCGATCTTATCCCTCGAAAGAATAACCAGCGACACCTTGGGTTGAACACCGTCGACCCGTCGTTCGACGTGCACGTGCGCGACACTATGCCGAATAGAGGCTGTAGCTGGTTGGCGCATCCTATCAAAATGCTCCTGTACCACCTTACGTTGAGCCTCAAGAACGTAAGGCTTAGCCGCTGTGGATTGGGCCGTAGAGCCAGGAATAATCGCCCAGTGGTAAAGTATGTGCGGGATGTGCCGAATCTGGTGTTCACTAAGATTCTCGCTGACCCGCAATATGAGATCCCAATCCTGGGCTCCGTCAAACTCGCTTCTCAAGCCGCCTACACCGTCAACGGCACTCTTCTTTATGACTAAAAGATGGCAGATATAATTCTGCTGTGTCAGAAGTTCGGGATTCCAATCCGACTTAAAATGCGGAGAGACACGTATACCATCGGCGCTTTTCTTGTCCTCATCGCTGTAGAGCAATTTCGCGTCAGGGTGAAGATTTAATTCTTGAGCAACTAGATATAACGCATCAGGAGTTAACTCATCGTCATGGTCAAGGAAGGCGATGTAGTCGCCAGTAGAGATCAATAGGGCTGAATTAGTCGCCGCTGAAATGTGCCCGGATGAATCGCGAAAAACAGCTTTCACTCGCGGATCCTTGGCGCAGTACTCCCTGATGATCTCCCCAACCTCCGAATCAGTCGAGCAATCATCGGAAAGACACAGCTCCCAATTCTGATAACATTGATTAAGAACGGAATCGAGACACGCCCTAAACCGATCGATCGGCGGATTAAACACGGGTGTCACCACCGATATTTTCGGTTTTCGAACAAGCTTATCAACACCTCTCCGCATGAGATCCTTGTCGGTCGAGGAGAATGAGTCGAAACGTGCGACCCACTGGGCATAATTGTCGCCCCCCTGCCGGCCGACAAGTCTGATCTTGAGAGCTATCAGTCCCCCCTCCCTCACGCAATAAAACGCCTTTCGCATTTTCGCTAGCAGTAGGCGAGGGTTGATAATAAGTGGAAGTAGCGTGTCTTTGAATAACGAGATTGCCATGGTGAAACTGTCTAGGTGGCGAAGGAGATATCAGAGAACGACACCGGTCCTTCAATATCCTAGACCTAGAAAGAACAGAAGCCAGGTTCTCATACCATTCTCCCTTTTTTTGGTCACCGCTGAGATTAATAAATATGGTTTTTTCGCCACTGGAGTTGCTCATGCCCCACTACAGCGTGTTCATACTACTAACCTAACAAGGTGGCGACGGAGGCGCTTTAGTGCTTGTGGTTTCCCCATCGAGCACCAGAGCGCCCCCTCCCCATGATCCCCATCACCCTCTACCCTCCTGCTGAGCGAATACTCTAGCCTCACATCCGAGAGATAAGGCATCGTGGGAAGCCTCATGATTGTCCCTCTGGCAGGGTGATGAAAAATGGTTCCGTCGTGAGCATTTTGAGAGTTTTGATGAAACGAGGCGGAGACGACGAAAAAACCGGAGGCGTATCCACTAAGATACGTTGAGGATTTTTTCGTCGTCTCCAACGAAGTTGCAGTCAAACTATCGAAATGCGCAACAGGAAATCATTTTTCACCACCCTGCTAGCGTGGGACACGTGCCGTTTAGACGACCTCTATTGTTGGGACTCCAGCCCACATGAATATCCTTGCAGGTACCGCGTGAAACCCGATTATGTCTCCTCTCCTTCCGCGCAATCTCAACTCTATGCCCTCTTGAACTGCAAGGCCGAGACCCGGAAGCTTATCCAAAGTGTAGGCTCTCTCCTCGAGGAGTGTATGCCCAGTGCAGCGGTGTGGATCCTCAAGACGGAAGACTCCGAGGAGACCGCAGAGAGCGTATACCGTTCAAGCAACGCCAAGGACTCGGAGCTTGACCTACGTGCTCTCCCACCGTTTCTGAGTAAAATCCATCACGACACCCGAATCAGCTCAATCCAGACACACCCTGCGGGAGCCGAGCTCCGAGAGCTGTTCCCTACCCAGGAGATCACAGCAGCCACCATCCACCGTATTCGTCCCCGTAACAGTCATGCCTGGGGCTACATCTTCGTCCTCTTTCGGTCTGCTGGAAAAGAGCCGAATGTGGCCGAAGAGGCGTTGATGCAGGGAGACCTATGGGTTCAGTTCGCGGCCACTATTTTAGAGCGACGCGTTCTTGAGGAACGTCTGCAAACGGTTGAGACCCGCCTCGATCTCGCGATGAAGGCAGGCGGATTAGGGATATTTGACTGGGAGGTTCACACCAACCATCTCTACTGGACGCCACAAACCTACCTTATCCATGACGTCGATCCCCTATCATGGAAGCCGTCGTACGACGCCTGGCAGAACCTCCTCCCGAAGGAGGAGGTTCACGTCATCAACACCATACTGAAGGAGACCTTTGAGCGAAAGGAGCGATACTTCAGGAGCAACTATCACATTGGCACACGGGCAGGAGAGATTCGATGGATCGAATCCCTCGGAGAGGTCGTTTACGACCAGGCCGGGCAACCGGTGCGGCTTATCGGCACCGCGCAGGACTGCAGCGAACGAGTGCGCGCGCAGGAACAAATAGCGCGCGATCGCCGACGCCTTGAACTTGCCCTCGAAGCTGGAGAGCTCGGTTTTTGGGACTGGAACATTAAGACCGGCGAGGTGCAATTCGGTGGGCAGTGGGCACATATGCTCGGATATGAGCTAAACGAAATTGAGCCGCATGTCCGGGCATGGGAACGCCTCGTTCATCCTGAGGATATGCCCGCGATTCAAATAGCTCTTCAGCGCCACATGGAGGGAGCCGCGCCGGTGTATGAGACCGAGCATCGCCTCAAGCACAAAAACGGCTCATGGATCTGGGTTCTCGATCGGGGTCGGATTATCGAACGAGATAAGGAGGGAAACGCGACTCGAGCGATAGGGATTCACGCGAATATGACCTTTCAACGAGCAATCCGTGAGCAGCTTCGCGAAGCGGACCGAAGAAAAGATGAGTTCTTGGCCACACTCGCGCACGAGCTACGGAATCCACTTGCTCCTATTCGCACCGGTCTCGCGATTATGAAGCGGGATCCGGCGAGCCCTACAGCGACGCACGCGCGAGAGATCATGGAACGCCAGCTCTCTCACATGGTCAGGCTTATCGACGACCTCCTCGATGTGTCCCGCATAACCCTTGGGCGTCTCCAGCTCAAGAAAGAAAATGTGGAGCTCCGCACAGTCATTGAAACCGCAGTGGAGGCGAGCAAACCAGCGATAGAGGCCGGTCATCATACCCTCGAGGTGTCTCTCCCCGAGGAGAAGATATGGATGTACGCCGATCCAACCCGTCTCTCTCAAACCATCAGCAACCTTCTCAACAATGCCGCTAAATATACTCCCGACCATGGACGGATCGAACTGCGGGCCCGTCTCACGAACACCAGTCTTGAAGTGGCGGTGCAAGATAATGGGCTCGGAATTCCACCTGAGATGAAGGATCAGGTGTTTCAGCTTTTCGGTCAGATCAATCGCACCCTCGATCGGGCGCAGGGCGGGCTCGGTATCGGGTTAGCCCTTGTACGAAACTTGGTCGAACTCCACGGTGGTACCATCACCGCCGAGAGCGAGGGTCAAGGAAGGGGAAGCACCTTTACGATCGCATTACCCTCCTCCCTGATTACATCCACGAGCCTGCCAGATCGAGCAGCCGTGCAGCCAACGGTCCAAGGCCCCTCACAACGTGTTCTGATAGTCGATGATAATACCGACGCGGCCCATAGCCTCTCGATGCTAGCTGAGCTACTCGGACATTCGACCGATGTGGCGTTCACCGGTCCGGAGGCACTTACGAAGCTCTCCTCATTCAAGCCCGATATCATCTTTCTGGATATAGGATTACCTGGGATGAATGGCTTTGAGGTAGTGCAGACTATCAAGCGGTTGCATCCCCACCCACCTCCGTTCGTTGTCGCCTTGACCGGCTGGGGCACCGAAGAAACGAAGCAAAAGGGGCGCGAATCAGGATTCGACGAACACCTTACCAAGCCCGTTGAGATAGCGACCGTTGAACGAATATTAGCCGAGCGCTCCTTTCAAGCGAGAAACGCCGCGTAGGAACTCGCGGCAGGAACCTCTTCTACGACTACGTTGAGCACGGTTCCTAGCAGGGTGGTGAGAAATGGTTCCGTCGTGAGCATTTTGAGAGTTTTGACGAAACGAGGCGGAGACGACGAAAAATCCTGAGGCGTATCCACTGAGATACGTTGAGGATTTTTTCGGCGGCTCCAACGAAATTGCAGTCAAACTATCGAAATGCGCAACAGGAAATCATTTTTCACCAC
>JBDLRS010000064.1:0-3979 GCA_039799965.1 Pseudomonadota bacterium | reverse complement strand
AAAAGAGCCGTAATCTCGTACCGCCTGACCGCCAAAGCTGCCTTTTACCTGGATTGAAGCGGCGCGGGCCTCGGGGGAGGGGCGATTTTGAAAAAAATAATTGCGACGCCCTATTGGAATTGCCCCGCCAGGCTAATACCACCCCTGAGTCTATGTCACCTACGCGATTTGCAGATAGAGCATTGAGTGGGAAGCAGTATCCTGGGGCCTCTCATATTCGTTCTCATGTGTACCGGCACTACAGGTCCTCAACCCGTTGTAGGACTTCAGCCGCTTTCGAGGTGATCTCTGCTATCTCATCCCTACTCATCTTATCGATGTGACGATACCCCATACCGATACGGGGGTTATTCTCAAGCGCCTTTCTGTTGCGAATGAGAAAGTCCCAGTACAGCGTATTGAATGGGCACCCACGCTCCCCATACCGCTCCTTAAAGTTGTAGAAGCACCCTGAGCAATAGTTCGACATCTTGTTGATATAGGCCGCGCTGGATGTGTAGGGCTTCGTGCCAACGATTCCCCCATCCGCGAATTGGCTCATTCCTCGTGTATTCGGAAGCTGCACCCACTCAAGGGCATCAGCGTAGATGCCCAGGTACCATGCGTCTACCTCGTCGGGATTAATCCCCGCAAGTATCGTGAAGTTGCCCGTTACCATGAGCCGTTGAATATGGTGAGCGTACGCTTCCTCAAGGGACTGCTCAACCGCGTGTTTCACACACCGCATCTTGGTGTCACCATCCCAGAAGTAATGCGGCAGTGGTCGCTTTGCGCCGAAGAAGTTGAGGGTCTTGTAGAGAGGCATGCGGGCCCAATAGACACCCCGCATGAATTCACGCCACCCGGCTATTTGGCGCACGAAACCCTCTACCTGCTCAATGGATATCCCGCCGTTGCTTCCGCGCCACGCCTTAATGGCCGCCTCAACGACCTCAAGCGGAGAGAGCAATTTCACATTCATCGAGAATGAGAGCTTGGAATGAAAGACGAACCGATACTCGGTGTGCATCGCGTCCTGATAGGAGCCGAACTCTGGAAGAAGCTCTTCACAGAAATAGCTCAAGAGTCGTAACGATTCCTCTCGCGTTACTGGCCAGGTGAAACGACGCGCGTCAACGGATCCGATCGAGGGAACCTTGTGAGCTTGTAAAAGAGCGACGATATCAGAGACATCATGCTCGAATTCGAGTGGTGGCGGAGGGGTAACGCCCTTGGGGAGCTTTTTTCTATTCTCGGCGTCATAATTCCACCGCCCTCCTATAGGCTCTCCATCCTCCATGAGGAGGTCGTACTTACGGCGCACCTCTCGATAGAAGTTCTCCATGACGTACCGCTTGTGGTTCTTGAACACCCCTTGAAAGAATTCAGGTGTGGTTAGGAAATGCTCTGAATCAAATTCCCGAGTTGGAACCGAGAGGCGACTCCGAACCTCTTTGAGGAACTCAGCCACACGGTATTCGTCGGGTCTCTGGTATTCAAACGAGGAGTATTCGCCGGTCGAGAGGAGAGCCTCAACGTTCGCCGCCAATGAATGTCGATTGGCGGAATCATCGAGAGAGAGATACCTGACTGCGAATCCCCTAGCCTCAAGCTCCTTGGCGAAAGCCCTCATGGCGAGGAAAAAGCCGATTATCTTCTGGATATGGTGTCGGACGTAGGTCGCTTCCTCACGCACTTCCATGAGAACGTACTCGGCGATAGAGGGATCATCGGAAAACCACGAATGTCGGATATTGAGTTGATCGCCAAGCACGAGCCTGAGTATTCGTTTTTTCACACGGTATCCTTGCGTTTCCTGCTCCGCTGGCATCGTTCACTGCAGTACATGACCCTATCCCATGTCAATCGCCACCGCTTGCGCCACGAGAATTGACGATTACACACCGGACACACCTTGGTGGGGAGTTTCTCCTTGAACCCCTTCACATCACCCATCTCATCCCCTCGGCTATCTAACCGACTACTTGCCGTCTACGAACAGCGTGCTCTTTACGTAATAGCCGACCTCGCCCGCAAGAAGAAGGGTATATGCGTTGCCCGCCTCAAGTGTTATCGGCCCTGCCTGCACCGGAGACCCATCGGTCGCGCGGACGGCGGAAACGTTGACGGCGCCGCCCAGCGTCGCCACATAGTCCGTTTTTCCGCCAAAAGCGATAGTTTCGGCGGGCGATGTGCCGATAGAAACGGTCACATCGGCGGCTTGCGTTACCCCATTAACTACTCGAAGCAGCGCGTTTCCGCCGGCTTCGGGAATCTCATCTTTGATCAACTTGGTACGGAGCCCAAACTTCGCGTTGTCGCCGTACAAGAGTATGGTGTACCGATCGCCAGGGGACGCGTCCACAGAAACGGTGTCAATCACCTCCGAGGGGGTACGAGTCCGCGTAAGCGAGAGGGTTTGCGCCCCGTTCGGAAGGGAGCGATATCCCTTTGCGCCCGCAAAAAATTGCTGTGAGAGCAGTGGAGAGGTAGACGCAGATGAGGTAACATCAACGGGAGCACCGTCGATAGCTGCGTGTAGCACTCTCACGCCGTAGGCGCTGTCACCTTCGCTACCGGCACCGCTACCGGCACCGCTACCGGCACCGCCACCGCCGCCTCCCCCTGCGCCACAAGCAGAGAGCACGGCTACAGCGCAGCACGCGCAGACACGGAGAAGATCGAATAGTGGCATGAATTTCATGCGTACCTCTGGTTTAAGCTCTCTATCACCCTCTTTATGCGAACTCGAATGACCGGTTATGAGCAGCGACTCTACGGGCATCACTATTCACCACCCTTTGACTCTCAAGTAAAGAACCCTTACCGTAAACATCCAACATTTTTAGGGGGAACCAGCCAAAAGAGAGCGCGCATACGGCACGTCCCCTCGCGCGCCCCCTCACACCTCATCATGAGAATGCGGTGCGCCTCGCTTGCGGTTTCCTGGTCACCCTGCCATCCCGGATTGTATACCGGACCAGGCCACTATGCACGTCGGATACCATTACTTTCCCACCAAAATCGGACTCTGTGTAGTCGGTCACACGCCGTCCGGGGTGTGTTTTCTTCAATTCGGAGAGTGCTTAGACAACCTCCTCGATAGCCTTTCCGGCCACTGCTCCGCTGAATCGCTCGTGCAGATGGAGAGCAAGGAAGGTGCCCTCGTTTCGCGCATCGAGGCCGCTATACAAGGCGCGACGCAAGGACATTACGAGGGCATCCTCACCCTACCCATAGCCCCCATCGGCACCGAGTTTCAACGCGTGGTCTGGAACCGTCTCCGTGAGATCCCCTCGGGAGAGGTCAGGTCGTATTCGCAGATCGCTCATACACTCAACATTCCCCGCGCGATCCGCGCGGTAGCTCGCGCATGTGGAGCCAATTCGATAGCGCTTCTCATTCCCTGTCATCGAGTGATTCGAAGCGATGGCTCTCTTGGCGGCTATCGATGGGGCATCGAAATGAAACGATACCTTTTGGCGGCGGAACGGGATCGCGTCTGAGCAACCGCACCTCGGATTACCAAGGCATCAGCGTTACGGGTGGTTATAGCCCCTCCGCAGGCACAGGTCCTTGCCGCGCATATCTCCGCGTAGCCAGGGGTGCGCCTTCCGAAAAGTTGAAAGGGTCTTCGTGAAATCGAGTGGGTAGGGCTCGGTGTTTTTCCGACGTTTACGTGCTCGTGCACGTAAACGTAAACGTACCCGAAACAGGCATCATGCGGGCTGAAGGCATAGCTTGGAAAGCATGGCTGCAATCCTTGTAAGCAAACGCTTACCAGCGCAATACTCGTCGGCGGAGACATAGTTTAGCAGGGTGGTGAAAAATCATTTCCTGTTGCGTATTTCGATAGTTTGACTGCAACTTCGTTGGAGCCGCCGAAAAAATCCTCAACGTATCTCAGTGGATACGCCTCCGGTTTTTTCGTCGTCTCCGCCTCGTTTCGTTAAAACTCTCAAAATGCTCACGACGGAACCATTTTTCACCACCCTGCTAG
>JBDLRS010000063.1:0-43442 GCA_039799965.1 Pseudomonadota bacterium | reverse complement strand
CATTTTGAGAGTTTTAACGAAACGAGGCGGAGACGACGAAAAAACCGGAGGCGTATCCACTGAGATACGTTGAGGATTTTTTCGGCGGCTCCAACGAAGTTGCAGTCAAACTATCGAAATGCGCAACAGGAAATCATTTTTGACCACCCTGCTAGGACCTAACAGCGGTAATTATCAGTAGTGATTGGCTTGTTGATGAGGCTCTCGTCAGAAGATTACGCGCCTGAGAATCGAAACTTTTTGCGCAAGACGACGAATACCTCACAGAAGACTAACCCGTTGCCTGCGATGAAACTGACTCAAAAAAAGATCCGACCTCACGAGCTCTTTCGGCTGATAGGATTTCTCGCTCGCATGATGGACGCTGGGCTCTCAACGCACAACATCATTCGGGTGCTGCAGAGCATGGAGGGAAGTAAGGAGCTTCGGGAAGCGAACGAGCGGATCATTCAAACGATCGAGAACGGGGGATCGCTCTCTGAAGGGATGGCGCGGTCTCAAGCCTCCTTCCCTCTCCTGTATGTCAGCTTGCTACAGGCCGGCGAGATGAGCGGTAGACTTCCGGGGGCGTTGAGGCGAGTAAAGGAACACATGGAACGCGCTCACGCGCTACGCCGTTCCATGACCGCGGCTTTGATCTATCCGTTGTGCGTTATCTCGACAGCAGCGTTAGTCAGCAGCCTCTTGGTCATCTTCATAATTCCATCTTTTAAGGAACTTTTCTCCGATCTCGAAACCCCTCTTCCGTGGCTCACCCGCGTTGTCATCGCGATATCCGAAACAAGTCTCAGATGGGCACCGTTAGTGCTGATTGTTTTTTCCTTATTCTGCTTCATCGTATCTCGCCTTTTCGTCACCGCTCGGGGAAGAGCACTTGTGGATCGCTACCTACTCCGAACTCCACTCATCGGCGATATCCTAAACAAATCCGCACTTGCTCGCTTCTGCCGAACCTTCAGTACCACACTAGACGCGGGGATGCCGATTTTGTCAGCTCTTGAGGCTAGCTCTCAAGCGGCCGTAAATCGTGAAGTTCAGCAAAAGTTCTTAACGATCCGTTCAGATATCGCCGAGGGAATCAGTATCTCGCAATCGCTCAACGCTTCAAAACTCTTTTCATCAACCTGTATACAGATGCTCGATCTGGGCGAACGAACCGGCTCGGTAGTCACTATGTTGGAAAACATAGCGGAGTCGCTCGAAGATGACGTTTCACGCTCCCTCGACGCCGCCATCCGTGCGGCAGAGCCCGCGCTCGTTACTATCATCGGCGCAGTCGTCGGCATCCTTGTCATCGCTATGTACCTTCCCATCTTCTCCATGGGAGACCTCTTTAGCTAACTGGCCCACGTTGTTCGGGTATCGCCACTCATAACCACCTGTTTTTTCGAGATCCTCAAGCTGTAACGCCCTATAAACCCTCGGTATGCGGCTAGTCCTGTCTCCGTTCGGTTGCCAGGTCTTGTGCGAGTAAGCTGCTCCTGCTCCTCCCCGCAACTCTTTTTTGCTCTAAAATGGGCAATTATCGCACTCATTTCTTGGTCTGGGAGCATCACATACTAACAGGGCGTTTGAAGAGTTTATTTATAACCACCCAGATTGAGCATGAAACACGCCGACGGCTTCACCTTTATCGAGTTCTCAGTGGTTCTCGCCATCCTCGGCATCTTGGCGGCGATCGCTGTACCGCAATACTCGAACTACCGTGAGCGGGTCTACAATCAGACCGCTATCAGGGATCTTAAGAATATCGCCGCCGCTCAGGAGGCGTTCTTCGCCGACCATCAGATCTATAAGGCGATCGAACAGTGTGGCAAAGTTGAAGGTGGCGTGAAGTGCGAAATAAAGGATCTCCCCGGGGTCACCAATCTCTCAAAAGGGGTCTCACTGACTATGCAGGTTAACCCTGCTGGTTTCGTGGCCACCACTCGTCACTTCAAAGCGGCCAAAAGCTGCGTCTGGGATAGCGCCAAGGGCGGCCTCATCGGCTGTTCCTAGTACCGTACGTTACGACCGATCTGCGGCTGGCGTTACAAGCGATCTTTTGGGAAGCTCACCACAACCAGCGTATCCTTATGCGGTCAGTTCACGGACGAAACATGATTAAGACTCTCTCCCCTTTCACCCTCTCGCTCACGCTCCTGTTCGTCTCGGGGTGCTCGCTCTTTCAGTCATCACCTCAAAATGTGGAGTCCGCGAAGATCCTTGAGGAGAAAGCGCTCGTTGAGGCGCAGCACGCTCCTGAGGCTCCCAAACAAGGGATCGAGGTACTGTGGGAAACACCGAGCGAGCCGGTGGATGGATTTATCATTCGATACGGCAGCTCTCCAACCTCCCTTACCAAGGAGGTAACGCTCTCCGCAACGGATGTCAAAGAGGTCAACGATCCGGAATATGGTCCCGTGTATCGATACCTGATTCGTGACGTGGAGAACGCGAAGAAACTCTACGTTTCAATCGCTGCCGTAAAAGGCCAGGTGGTGTCTGATTTCAGCGATGTGCTTGAAGCGCAGGCGGAGCACGGCAAGTAACCACACAGAACGATCCCCTTCCTCGATCTACATGAGCCTAACGGCCCCGCATGCGGGAGGGGAAACTCTGGTCCTAGTTTAGCTTCGTTCCACTACAGAACGTGCCCTACTATCCACCGCTCCAGCACCCTCCACAGTAATGGAGCGAAGGCTTCGTTGAAACCCAAAGGTGAGCGACGCTAACGGCGAACGCTCGATCTCGTGCACCTTTTGAGAAGTTGGAGAGGTGTACAATAGGAACTTTCTCTCTGGTGTCAGATACGCTCCTAACATTCGGGTGCGCGGGATGCCATCCAGTCCGCGGGTCGCTAAAACCTCGCCTTGTGGGAAAGGGACTCCGCTCGCATGCTCCTCCTCAATCCATATTCGTGCCAACCCTGGAGGGTCATTGTTCTCGTGCGACATCGCCTAAAGAGCTCCATACCTGAGGACGTTCGTTCACCCGCTTGTACTGTCGCAAACGGAAGATGGCAAAAACGGAATCACCGAGATAAATTCGGAAATTCATGACTGACACTGAGAGATCCGCACAAAATTTGAGCATGGCGGGGCTATGACCGCCCGTGCAGTTGAACCACCTCTGTGAATCCACATGCCTCATCAAGAGTGGCGATCCTTACGGGCAGTCGTAACTCCTCCATAATCACAGGGCGATACGATTCCAGCAATTCAGAATGGTCATGCCCGTGTATCGGCAGATTGACGATGTAGTTGCGGCCATGGAGGGGCAGGCTCTGACTGCCCGTAAGGCTGAACGAACTTGGTGAAATTACGGAACGGATCAAGGAGCGCTCGGTCCTCGTTTGGCTTTACACAATCAGGTCGATCATCTGGGGTTACACCGGGCGTCGCAGACGAGCGTTACTCCACCACAACATCTTCCCATTGAAGCTCTGACGCGAGGGTCTCTCTAAACCATCCCTCCTGAACCTCAATCAAGCGGTAGTTGTAATCCACCTCATCAAGGGTAAGCCCCGTCGCGCTCAAGCTCGAGCTCAACACAAGGTAGTGACCAACCAGGCTTACCTTTATGCCGACAAGTCCATCCGCTATCTCAAGCGCGGCAGCGAGCATATCGTGGGCGCCGCGAATCGGAACGGTGATGATGTTGAGGCCCATATAGAGCGTTGAGTCAGCGGGCTTTCGAATCCCCTCAAGAAGGATCTCAAGCTCCTCCTCACCCCTTATTTGAACCATCCAACGAGCGAGATCGGGGGTCTTCTCCTTTTGACACTCATCAGGGTCAAAGCCCTTACGGGAAAGGAAGTCCTCAACAACACGAACGGGATCTTTGCCGCCGGTAATTTTTCTGATGTTGAGCTCGGCGAACTTTTTAATCTTGCCCATGAACGCACCGTCATTACTTGTGATAGCTAATTCCCTTGATCAAGGTGTGAGATCTGTAGAGCTGCTCCACAAGAAGCATCCTCGTCAGTTGATGGGGAAATGTGAGCGCGGATAACGATAGGATAAGGTCGGCTTCCTGTCTAACCTTTTCGGCGAACCCATACGCGCCACCAATGACGAAACATACACTCTTAATTCCGGAATTCATGCGGGCTTGAACGAATTCGCTGAGCGCCCTTGAGGTCATCTCTTTACCACGTTCATCAAGCACAACGAGGTAGTCGTAGCTCTTCGTTTTCTTTAACACCTCCTCAGCTTCCCGCGCCTGAACATCCGCCGGCTTCATCGACTCAGGAGACTCCATTCCAATCTCCACGAGCTCAACCTGGAAGCTACCCTTAATGCGCTGGAGGTACTCCCCCTCCGCATCCAGAACGAATCGTTGACGAACCCTTCCAACACTAAGAACCACTATCTTCATATCGTACGCTGATGACTAAGTGTGGCACCTCCATAGCACACCCTGTTAAAAGGGCTGAGCCTACAAGGATGGGCTCGGAGAACCGGGGCACTAGTCCCTTAAGGATTTGTTTTAATTCAGTTTAAATTTTTAAAATTCCTATAAAGTTTTTGCGGGAAGCGGTCGATAGAGAGGAATCACGGAAAGAACTCCCTGTCTCCTTTAATCGTGGATGGCAACCTCAAGACCGGGAACCTCACGTTGACTATCCTTGGTGGTAGTTTCACCCGACGTACGTGTCATGGAATAAAGATATGGGAATCACAAAGATAAGCAACCTCTTTCCCGCTAACGTTGACGCGGTTCCTCCAGTGACCCCCTCCAGGGCTGTTACGCCTCAATCCGCCCCTGCGCAAAACACCTCACAAGTATCCACGGACGCGGTGGTCGTCTCATTGCATCGAACTCCCCTTCAGGACCCCGAATCAGCGCGAGCTGCGAAGGTTGATGAGCTGAAGCAAAAGGTCCAGAGCGGCGCCTATAAACCTAATCATCATCAGGTCGCAGTGTCTATCTTACGCGACCTCGCGTAGTGAGCCACCGTACTGTCATTCCGCGCCCTCTGGGGAAACTCCCTCGCCCCCAACCTATGTGATAAGCCCGATTGAATACTCTTTAACCTTATTGAGAAGGGTCTTGTAGCTCACACCGAGAATTTCCGCTGCCTTTGATTTATTGCCGCCAGTAAGCTGGAGAGCACGTTCAATCGCCTCAACCTCTGCTTGCCGCACCGCCTGGGACGCTATCTCAGGAAGGGTGCGAATCGACTCCTCGATGGCCGAGATATCGAGGCGCACGTAAATACCAAGGTGCTCCGGTCGAATCTCTTGATCACACATGAGCACCGCTCGCTCTACAACGTTCTCGAGCTCTCGAACGTTTCCTGGCCACGCGTATGTAAGGAGCATATCCTGAGCAACCGGGTCGATCCTCACATTCCCCTTACCCATCAGCGCCGCGAAGTGGCCCATGCTTCGTTCAACGAGGGGCATGATATCCTCTTTTCGCTCACGGAGTGGTGGCAGGTTAAACGTAATTACAGCGAGTCGGTAGTAGAAGTCGTCTCGCATCTCACCTGAGAGCATCTCAGCCTCGACATCACGATTTGTCGCTGCAATCACACGGGGATTGACCCGAATCTGCTTATTTCCGCCGACTCGGCGGATCTCGCGTTCCTGCAGAGCGCGGAGCAGCTTTACCTGCAAGAGCGGAGGCATATCTCCAACCTCATCAAGGAACACAGTTCCCTCTGACGCTAGCTCAAGAACTCCGACACGTGGCTGGGTCGCGCCCGTAAATGCGCCCGACTCGTGCCCGAAGAACTCGCTCTCAAGAAGGTCTAGCGGGATCGCCGCGCAGTTCACCGCGATAAACGGCTTATCATAACGAGGGCTGTGATCGTGAAGATAGCGAGCGAGCACCTCTTTACCCGTGCCACTCTCTCCGAGAATTAGAACCGAGCTATCAACCTTCGCGACATGTCGAGCTTGCGCGAGGATCGTCTCCATCTGAGGCGAGGTTGTAAGAAAGGCTCGTTGCTTCTTCGCTCGCTCCGCGGCATCTCGATCAAGGATGCGATTGTGTTTAATCACATCCCGCAACATCGTCGCGAGCGACGCGGGTTCGAAGGGCTTCGCGATATAATCTGTTGCGCCACACTTCATCGCCTCAACAGCGACCGCGACCGATCCGAACGCCGTCATCAACACGTAGGGAACGTGCGGGAGGAACTCACGAACCTTCTTCAAAAGATCGATGCCGTTCATCTGAGGAAGTTTAAAGTCAGCGAGCACACAATCGATAGCCTTCGATGAGAAGACCGGAAGCGACTCCTCAGCACTAGCCGCGCTGAGCACATCGAACCCGCCCGTTTGCAGGACCATACACAGTACGTCTCGTAGCGAGGCATCGTCTTCAATAACGAGAATCGTCTCCATAAGTCCCATCCAATGAGCGTCGGGGCCACACCGCGTGATCCCAAGGAGTTAGTCGGCAGGAAATGGGGGGAACTTGAAGGGGAATGGGGTAACCAACCGCACCGCCGGAAGGCGGAGAATTCAGCAGGTTACCCGATTATCGTACCGGAAAAAAGGGGATGGAACCCGGGAGGGCGACCGTCCTCGGTCGCCGAAACATCGGGCCAAAGAAACGATCGTCGTTCATCCAAAATGCGGCGGTCGAGGACGACCGCCCTCCCGGATCTCGGGTTCACTTTAAGGAGGATCGCCCCCCCCCTAACTCTTCGACACCAACTGCCGCAACACGTACGGCAAGATGCCGCCGTGTCTGTAGTACTCCACCTCAATGTTCGTATCGATCCGGAGACGAACCGGCACGTCAAGGCTTGAGCCATCAGCGCGGGTGACAACAAGGATAACATCCTTGGCTGGGCGGATGCTGTCAACGGTCTCAAGACCACTGATGGAGAACTCCTCAGTCCCGGTAAGTCCGATCGACTTCGCGGTCTGTCCGTTCATGAATTGGAACGGTAGCACCCCCATACCGATCAGGTTGCTACGGTGAATTCGCTCAAAGCTCTCAGCGACAACCGCTTTGACTCCGAGAAGACGTGTCCCCTTGGCGGCCCAGTCACGCGAACTTCCAGTTCCGTACTCCTGACCAGCGAAGATGATGAGGGGTGTTGAGCTTTCAGCGTACTTCATCGCCGCGTCAAAGATCGGCATCGTCTCACCACTTGGTTGATACTTTGTAACGCCACCCTCTACGCCAGGCACCATCAGGTTCTTGATACGAACGTTGGCGAAGGTTCCACGCACCATCACGTCGTGCGTACCACGTCGAGCCCCGTAGCTGTTGAAGTCCTTCACATCAACACCGCGGCTGATAAGGTACCTGCCAGCGGGAGAATCCTTCTTAATCGAACCGGCAGGGCTGATATGGTCTGTCGTTACCGAATCACCGAAGATCGCGAGTGCGCGAGCCTTTGAGATCTGCCCACCACCGTTGGGGGTGAGCGAAAAGCCCTCGAAGTATGGTGGCTCCTGAATGTACGTCGAGGTGGTATCCCACTCGTACACAACACCGGTACTTGATGGAACCTTATCCCAGAGCGGATTCTCAGCGGTAACATCTCGGTAGAGGCGCTGGTACATCTCTGGATTAAACGCCTGCGGCATGAGCGCGTTGATCTCTTCGGTGGTTGGCCAGATATCCTTCAGATAGACAGGCTTTCCTGAGGCATCATTTCCGATTGCGTCCTTGGTGAGATCGATGTTCACCGTGCCCGCAAGCGCGAACGCCACAACAAGGGGAGGACTCATCAAAAAGTTCGCTTTGATGTTCTGGTGAACACGGGCCTCGAAGTTTCTGTTTCCCGACAGAACAGCCGCTCCAACGAGATCGTTCTTCACGATACACTCCTCAACCTTATGATCGAGGGGACCGGAATTTCCGATACAGGTCGTGCAACCATATCCAACAACCTGGAACCCGAGCTTATCAAGGTAGGGCTGCAATCCCGCCTTGGCGAGATATTCCGACACAGCGCGAGACCCCGGCGCGAGCGAGGTCTTCACAAACGGCTTAACCGTGAGCCCCTTTTCAACTGCCTTCTTCGCCAGAAGTCCCGCGCCAAGCATGACGCTCGGATTTGAGGTGTTCGTGCATGAGGTAATCGAGGCGATAAACACCTCACCGTTTCCAACATCTGTGTTGACAGTCGCGCCATCTACACTTCCCACTCCGGTCACTGGAACGGTTACCGAAACCTTCTTTGTGATATCCGCTGAGGTCTTTCCATATCCACCCTCAGCAAGTCCTTGAACGAGAAGATCGCCGAACGCCCTCTTCACACCAGACAAGGCGATCTTGTCCTGTGGACGTTTCGGTCCCGCGACGCTCGGTTGAACGGTTGAGATGTCGAGGTCTAAAAGCTGTGAGTAATCGCACTCGCCCTTCTTCGGAATACCGAAGAGCCCCTGCGCCTTGTAGTAGTTGCGAAAGGTCTCAACGCGCTCTGGCGAACGACCCGTCGCGAGGAGGTACTCACAGGTGCGCTCATCAACCGGAAAGAAGCCCATCGTGGCCCCGTACTCCGGAGCCATGTTCGCAATCGTCGCGCGATCCGTAACCGGAATGTTCTCAGCGCCATCTCCGAAGAACTCAACGAATTTACCCACCACCTTCGCTTTACGAAGCACATTAGTGATGTGCAGCACGAGATCCGTCGCGGTTACTCCCGGCGAGAGCTTGCCGTGAAGATGGAATCCGACAACGTCTGGAGTAAGGAAGTATACCGGCTGGCCAAGCATTGCGGCTTCCGCCTCGATTCCACCTACACCCCATCCCACAACTCCGAGACCATTAATCATCGTGGTGTGTGAGTCGGTCCCCACAAGCGTGTCGGGGAAATAAACCCCATCGCGCTCCAAGGTTCCCTGCGCGAGATACTCAAGGTTTACTTGGTGGCAGATACCGAATCCTGGAGGAACAACGCTGAACGATTTGAATGCTTGCTTGCACCACTTCAAGAACTGGTAGCGCGACTCGTTTCGCTCGAACTCGGTCTCCATGTTGAGTTGGAGCGCGTTGCTTCTGTTGTTGTAGTCAACTTGCACCGAGTGATCGATTACAAGATCCACGGGAACAAGCGGTTCAATCATCCCAGGCGACCTTTGAAGGCCTCTCACCGCCGATCGCATCGCGGCGAGGTCCACGCCGAGAGGAACACCCGTGAAATCTTGAAGCAACACACGCGCAACTACGAAGGGAACCTCGGAGGTTCGCTCACCGTTCGGCTGCCATGCGGCGAGCTCGCGAACGTTTCGCTCCTCGACTCGAGCGCCGTCACAATTTCTAAGCACCGACTCGAGGACGATTCGGATCGAAACTGGAAGTCGGGAGATCTTTCCTAGCCCCGCTTTCTCTAACTCAGGAAGGGAGAAGTAATGCGCCGTCTTGCCGGATCCAGTTGCGAATTCTTTGCGAGCGTTAAAAGGATTTTGAGTCATGAATCACCTGATGAAGGAGCGTCCCTCTGTTTCAACAACGCGCCGCGCGGCGCGGCGCGGGGGACGTCAGCCCCTTTTTTTACACGGCAAGAGCCCTATTGCACAATGATTTTATGCTATTTTGCCTGAATAGCCATCATTGCGAGAACTGCCTCGCGAAGGTAGTCTTTCCAGGCACATCATGGATATCAATTTCGTTCTTCTCCTCGTCGCGGTCCTCAACCTCTCCGCGGATCTGCTCAATGTGATCAAGTTCAGAGACCAGCTACCGAAATGGATCGCATGGGCCAACCTCTGCGGATTGGCGGGATGCGCCAGCGCATGGCTTTTCATGCCAGATATATGCGGATACATCGCGATCACAATTCTCGCCACATACGTCTTATCGATTAAGCTTTACGGGCGAAACCGGGCCCCGGCGCCACATCTCCCAAGCTTCGCGACAAAGCTCTTGATCGGCGTAAACGTCGCTGTATTTATGCTTCAACTAAGTTGCGGCGCGACGAACGACGCCGCGGAATTCGTTGAGATGGGAGCTGTCTACACCCCACTCCTCTCTGAAGGGGAGTGGTGGAGAATCTTTACCGCGCAGTTCCTTCATTGGGGAGCGATGCACCTTGCGTTCAACATGATGGGGCTCTGGATCTTTGGGCGAACTGTCGAGGCGATGATAGGCTTTTGGCGCTATATCGCTCTCTACCTCCTCTGCGGCGCTGGCGGGATGCTGATCGCGTGGACCGCATCACAGATCTCGCCCGATCAGCACCCCATCATTCTTCTTGGCGCGTCCGCGAGCGTTCTTGGACTGGTCGGCACGCAAGCCGCTATCTCCCTCCTGAATTACCGGCATACGGGGAGCATGGTCGCAAAGGCCCAACTGAACACCATGATTCAGATCGTTCTCCTTCAAGCTGTGTTCGACATGATGGTGCCACAGGTGAGCTCAACGGCTCATACCGGTGGGGCTGCCGTTGGATTCTGCATCACGTATGGAATCGTGCGGCGGAAGTTGCGGAGAGCACGCCGGGAGGGTGAAAAGACTGCTGACGAGCGAAACAAATAAAAAACAACAGCGTAGCTAATTCGAACTACCCGGCGGGGTGACGCGAGCTCTAGCGAGCAAGAGGGGCGGCAGCCCCTGGGCGAAAGCGCCGAGCGGGCAAAAACGAAGTGGCGGAGAGAGGGGGATTCGAACCCCCGATACAGCTTTCGGGCCGTATAACGATTTAGCAAACCGCCGCCTTCAGCCACTCGGCCATCTCTCCGCGGGTTGGAAACTATCTATGCTCCATCTTTACCCAAAATCCACCCTTTCGCGACTGATTAAGTTTGGATTTATTAAGAGAAAAGATGGCGCGCTCTGGAGGATTCGAACCACCGGCCTTCTGATTCGTAGTCAGATGCTCTATCCAGCTGAGCTAAGAGCGCACGCAAGGGGGAGCACGGTACCAAATCTGGAAAGTTTTTCAAGTGAAGGGGAATTTAAAGTGCGGGCATAACCCCTTATAACAACTGTTGCCGACAGGTGAGGCCCATCACCCCTTAAAACAACTCGTTGAGGCCATTGATTATTGGGAAAGATCCGGGCTACCTTACGACCTCGCCAAGCGGAAGGGTGGCCGAGTGGTTGATGGCGCCGGTCTTGAAAACCGGAATACCTGAAAGGGTATCGGGGGTTCGAATCCCTTCCCTTCCGCCATACGTTTTGCCTGCCGTGCTTCAGAAGGCTCGGCTCAAAGGTAAAACAGTCTTGGCGATAAAAACTTGTGTAGTACCCGTGCGGAGAGATGGCCGAGTGGCTGAAGGCGCACGCTTGGAAAGCGTGTATAGGCTAATCCCCTATCGGGGGTTCGAATCCCCCTCTCTCCGCCACCTTTTTCCCGCTCGGCGCTTTGGCCAAGGTGCTGTCGCCCCACTTGCTCGCCATAGCTCGCGTCGGCCCGCTGTGTTGCGTAAGGCGAACCAGGTGCGCGGCCCGCATCCTGGTTGAGCTATTCAATCGATATGCTCACCCCACCTACCCCTGAATTCATCGACCACCTCATGACCGAAGCGATCGGTCACGCCAAGAGCGCAGCCCACGCCGGTGAGGTTCCCGTCGGTGCCGTTATCGCGCACAACGACACGATCATCGGCACGGGGCGAAATACAACTGAGAAAGATCAATCAGTGATTGCGCACGCGGAGATCCACGCCATCAAAGAAGCCTCAAAGAAGCTCGGTTCTTGGCGGTTAAACGACTGCATCATGTGCGTTACCCTTGAGCCGTGCACGATGTGTTTGGGAGCTATTCGACTCGCCCGCCTTCCGGTCATCATCTTCGGCGCGGGAGACTCCGCGCAAGGTGCCGTAGGCTCGCTTTACGACCTGAGCCTCGACGACCGGCTGGGCACACCGCCCCGTGTCATTCGCAACATCATGGCGGCGGAATGTCAGGCTCTTTTAAAAGAATTCTTTAGCTCGTTGCGAACTTGACAAGGATATGACCCGCGAACACACTGGCTAGACAAAAAGGCTCAAAACCTCTGATTTGCGGGGCTATTTTGAAGAAGGGGCTCTCAACAATCCTCCAGCCGCTCGTGGATGTCATCGTCCCGGTTGAGCATGCCTTCATCTCCCGTCGGAATCTCAAACCTGGCAGCTACGCAATCGTCGATGCGGCGACTCAAGATGCATTGCTCGCGACCACCACCGCCAAACCAACGATCTCCAGCGGAGGATCCGCGTCGAACTCTATTGCGTGCGCGAGCCTCATCGGTGTCCCATGCACGTACGCGGGGCTCGTTGGAGAGGATAAATACGGGCGAATGTATCACGCCGATTTTGAATCGGTCGGTGTCTCGTCACCAAACGCGCGTGTGCATAACGCTCGAACCGGCGTCTGCCTCTCGCTCATCACGCCGGACGGCGAGCGAACGATGCGAACGAATCTGGGCGTCGCGACAGATCTCGATCTCACACACATCGACGAAAACACCATCGCAGCGAGCGCGTGGCTACTTCTTGAGGGACACCTCCTTACCGCTGGCGAGAGGAATATCAGCGCCCTTTGTAAAGGGATCGAGGTAGCAAACGCGCACAACACAAAGGTGGCGCTCAATATCAATTCTGAATTCGCCGCGCTCACGCAACGAGATCAAGTCCTCGCCCACTTCCTTCCCAAGATCGACATGATCATAGGGAATGAGCCAGAGACCATAGCCCTCTCCCAAAAGGACACGCCTCAAGCGGCATTTGCGGATCTCGCGTCACGATGTCCGACCGTGATTGTAACCTGTGGCAAAGATGGCGCGCTCATTCAGCACGAAGGAAAACAGCTTCACGTTCCGGCCTTCACGAACAACATTCAGGTTGTTGATTCAACAGGCGCTGGAGACACCTTCACCGGCGTTCTTCTCGGTGGCCTGGCGCTCGGATGCTCTATCGATAAGGCGGCTCAAGGGGCCGCTCGACTCGCCGCCATCATCGTTAGCCAGGCAGGTGCGCGGCTCCCCGCAAGCGCGGCGCAGGCATGGCGTGAAGTTGTGCAAGCTTAATCCCTTTAACCTAAAAACAGCCGATACTGGTCTGAAAATTGGCGCCAGGTATTGCGGCGCACGAGCGACACGTGCGTTTGATCTGGAGCGGCGGCAGGCCATGACGCCCGCAACGGTGAACGAACTTGGTGAACTTACGGTAGTCCCTGACAAGGGTGACACGTGCGGACGATCGTAGATCACCCCTACGCTGACTACCATAGCTGCACACCAATCCACTTAGGATCTTACAGCACGTAGTCATGCAGTAACGCACACTTCATCTGTGCCCATCCCTGTTCATCCGTAGTTTCCCATGGAACGCGGTCAAAGCGTCGGCAACCCGCAGTTAAGTTCATAAATACTCTTTGTGAACCAGCGGAGCATGAACGGTCCGGTGTGAACCAGCTCCATTCCCCGCATCAAATCGGACGGGTGGATTTCCCCATCCGACTTCCCTGACAATTCCCACCAGGAGGCACGGACCGGTAGTCTGCGAGCCGATTTACAGCAGCGGGAGGCCAAGCCATTGCAGTGGCTCACCTGGCGACCGCCCTCGCTCTATTCGACCCCAGAACACGTTCACCAGCCACGAATCAGGCTCAGCACAGAGCTATCGGTGATGCTCATCCGGCCGTTTTCCGCAGTTGGTTGGGTCGGATGGTCTCAAAGTTGCTTTTGGGGTTGCGTCGAATACCTCCGTACAACCAGATTGAAACTATTGGTTTGACTGCAAACCATTTGCCAACCCCACGTTCATCGCTCCCGTCCGCCGCCGCGACACCTGCACCCGAAACATCTTACTCCGAAATCCCCAAAAATCGGCTTCTGTTCAACTTGATTTGGAAGCCATCTTGGGAGCAAATCCCGCCCGTAGTTTGATCTCTGACGCTGCATGATGGTACTCTCATTACCCAAGGCAAGGATCATCTTCTCTCACAGGAACAAACGAAATGAACTGGATCTGCCGTTATATTCTCTGCATCTCATGGTGTTTGGTATTTTGTCAGGGTTGTAGAGAACCTGACGCGGTCAAACCACTGCGGGTGGGCGTTATTCCCGCACAGACTGAGGGAGAGATGTCAGCGGGCACCAAGCGACTGCAAGAATTACTCTCCAGCGGAATTGAGCGGCCGGTTCAGATTGAGGTGTATCCTGAGTACAACGGTGTGGTGGAAGCGCTCAATTACAAGAAGGTCGACATGGCCTTTCTGGGGCCGTTCACTTACGTCGTTGCTAACCACAAATCGGGGGCCAAAGCGATCGTCACGCAGTTGATCAACGGGCAGCCGTATTATTTTTCTCGGATTATTGTACCAACTGAGAGTCCCTACAAATCGCTCGATGACCTTATTGCCGACAAAGCGAACGTCAACTTCATGTTTGGCAGCATCAACTCCACCTCTGGTTGTCTGGTACCATCAGCCGAATTACTAGCTCGGGGTGTCTACCGCAACGAAAATGATCACGACTTCAAGTCCGTTCAATTTGGAGGGTCCCATGATGTGGTCGGATTGAGCGTCCAGAATGGCGCTGTCGATGCGGGCGCAATCGACAGCGCACTACTGGCATCTTTCGAACAATCGGGAAAGATTGATCGCACGAGGATTCGTGAGATTTGGACAAGTGAAAAGCTGTTTCAATATCCGTGGACCGTCCGCGGAGACATGGACGACACTCTGATCAGAAAGATACAGGAAACTTTCTTGGCGATCGATGAGCCGCTTGTCTTGAGGGCCTTTGGAGGCGCAAGCGGATTTACGACCTGTAGCGATAAAGATTACGAACGAATCAAAGAAATCGCTGGGCAACTGGGCAAGCTAGAATGAGTGCAGTAGTCTGTTGTTCGCCACAAAAAGCTTTGATTCTTGATGGTGTTTCCACAGGTGAGTCTATCAAATGACATTAGACGATGCGAAAACGATGCCCTGCTGCTTTTGCGCCTCAATTAATTGGTAGTTTCGGACGAGAGGTCTTAGCACCTCGGCGAATCGCAGCAATCGACACCGACGTGTTTGCGCAAGTGAGGCGAGACTATCCAAATTCAGAGGCTGACGAGCTTATTGAATTGTGGCATTCGTCTTGTGTTGAGCATCAGTATGCGTTGACGATCGTCCGCTGCTCCAGAAGGGAGGACGTTCAGTATGAACTCGCCAGGGCCGTTCGGGACGCGTTGCTTGACGTCCTGCCTCAGATTGAGGACAGATTTGTATTGAAAGCGTTCCCGGCAAAAGGCTTTTGGTGGTGGGAAGAGAACGTATCGCGACAGCAGGACCTATTTCACTTTGAGGAGAGCGCAGATGATGGAAAAGACTGTCGAAGGTTCAGGCAGTGTGGGGGTTCCGTATGCGGTTAGCAGGGCTCCGGACAACCGTCCTTTTCATGACTCTGATCGCCTGGTCAATGGTTTCGATATGGCCTGCGGAGTTGGGCATCACAGACGTTGTCGATGGAATCGCATTTCTGGGGAATTGGATACCTCCAGAGACCAGTGGGGTTATGGTCTCAGTTCGGGCATCGCTTATTACCATGGCAACGGCGTTTCTTGGCGCGAGTTTTGGTCTGGCTATCGGACTACCATGTTCCCTGGTCGCATCATTAAAACTGAGACTCTCTCCTTTTCCAGTTGTCACCGCTCTTCGAGCATCGTTTGTCGTTTTTCGATCCTTGCCTGAAATTGTCGTCGCCTTGATTTTTCTCGTAGTTTTCGGGCCTGGGGCGTTCGCAGCTATGCTTGCTATGACTCTGCACAATACCGGCGTTTTTGCCAAACTTCTCTCTGATCGCGTGGATGAGGCATCGAACGGGACGTTTGAAGCTCTTGTTTCCATTGGTGCATCCAGGACGACGGCAGCGGCCTTCGGAATATTACCGGAAATCTGGCCCACTGTGGTGGCTCAGTATTTTTACCGGCTGGAGGTCGGTGTTCGAGCATCAATTGCACTTGGACTGATAGGAGCAGGCGGCATTGGTCAGCAACTCATCAATCACTTCAAGACATTTCAGTACCGTGAGGTGACTACAGATGTGATTGTGATCATGTTGTTGATCGGGAGCGTCGACTTTTTGAGTGTTCGAATGCAGCGAAAATATGTGCAGCAATAACCCAATTCTCAATCCACAGAAACCCCATAGTGACACCCCCGTTGACATCGTCACAATGTCGGGTCTAGCGGTACTGTTTCAATCGAGGAATGGGAACGTCGCCGCTCTGAAAGATATTGTTATCCGAGTGTCGCAGGGAGACTTTGTCTCCATCATCGGTCCAAGTGGGGCCGGCAAGTCGACACTTCTGCGATGCATGAACCTTCTCGTCGCCCCAACCGCAGGAGCTGTCTCTTTTCGAGGAGTCGATACTCGGCAGTTGACAGCCTCGTCGCGCAGAAACATTCGACGCCAAACCGGCATGATCTTTCAACGGCATCAACTCCTGGCTCGGTTCACCGTGCGGCAGAATGTCGCCATGGGTCTATTTGGGAAGTACACCTTCTGGCGTTCGGCTGTTGGTTTCCTTAATGGGCGTTTCGACGACAAGGACGAACAGGCAATTGATTCTGTGCTGCGTGAGTTGGGAATTTATGAGAAGCAGCATCAACGTGTTGACCAGTTGAGCGGAGGCCAGCAACAACGGGTCGCGATCGCACGAGCGATGGTTCAATCGCCAGTACTGCTGTTGGCGGACGAGCCAATTGCCAGCCTGGATGAAGGTCGGGCTGCGGACGTAATGCAGAACCTGCTTGAATTGAATCGAAAAGGCCTCACAGTTGTTTGCAATCTGCACGACGTTGACATTGCCAAAAAATACTCGTCCCGTATCATTGCTCTGCGACATGGAAAGATACTGTTCGACGGAGTTCCGGATGCCCTATCTCAGGAAATCCGCGAACAAATCTTTGCACTTTAAACGACCGTTTCGAGACTTCGGCGCATCCGAGAATGCCGTGCGCACTCAAATCTGAATTGTAGTTTCTGTTTACGTCCTAGAAGGGTTGAGCCTCTCGACTTTCGACACCCCCATTTTTCAGCTGTCTTGTTACCTCCTCGAGGTCTTAAGAAGCGAGAAGTAAGAGAAGAAAACAAACAGGGAGGTTTCTGACTAAACTATTGTTCGGTAGGGTGGTACCGCACGAAGGTTCCGTCACGGACGGTCCTCAACTCAAGATTAAGTTTGAACTCCCGCTCGTCGCTTACACCGTAGTCCCCTGAAACTCCATGAAATGTGCGTAGGTTCGCTAAAAACTCTCGCAGCTTATCCCCTGAGCACGCATCCACACGTAGCGCCTCCGCGAACATCTGAACGATATCATAAAAGTTGCCGGAGCAGATCTCAGGAAACCCACCCTGATGCTGGCTTTTAAATTCGCGGATAAACTCCTCAGAGAATTTGGGGCCAACGTACACGATCCCCTCCATAGCCCCACCGGCGGCTCGAACCTCACCCTCTGACTCGGTATTTACGAAAGAAAACATCGAAGCGCTCTTATCGATTGACCGATATTGTCGGGTAAATTGGGAGGTCTGCGGTGGTAACAGAAAGTATACTACTCCACCCGATCTCTTCGCGACCATCTTTGCAGCGAGAGCTCGAAAATCGGCATCAGATGGAAGCACCGAGGAAACCATCGAGAACTGTAGGCCCCGCTCACGCGCATAGCGTTCAAAGTAGGTTCCAAACTCAGTCATGGCAGGGTGCTCTGAGTATACTAACGCCAGATTATTTGTTCCGTGACGTTGAATCTCCTCAAGCAGGACAGGGGTCATACTTTCAGCATCCGTCCAGTGCCGAAACGTAAACGGACGATCTCGGAGGAATTGACGAGTCGGTGCGCACCCAATGAACGGAATCCTCTCTCGATCTGCAATCGGAGCGATTGCAGCTGCGGATTCCGCGAATGAAACAACAGCGGCATCTATCCGTTCACGGTTGGTAACCGACCGATACGCGCTAAGCGCGACGGTCGCGTCAAGCCGCGTATCCTCAAATATGAGCTTTAACCTCCGTTGAATCTCAGGGGAAAGCGTCTGGTACGACATCAAAGCAGCGCGCCTAAAATCATCGCCAACCGTGGCCGCGGCGCCCGAGAGCGGCATAAAAAGCGCCACTTTCATGGTGCAGTTTGACGGCTCAGCATCAACCGCCGTGGCAACAACAGGCTGGGAGAGCCCTAGCGCCGCGTACATGAAGGCAGCATATGTTCTGCGAAAAAACGCTCGTATCATGGAGTGATGATAGACAGTTAGCGTTTATCAAATCCACCCCTTTTTGTGTTGCGTCGACAAGTTACAGATCCGGAACAAAATTCGACAGCCCGACATCGATTGACTTTTTCCTCCCTGCTACATACCCTACCGGTCCTGGTCGGAGTCCCCAACATTCCGACCAAACGGAGAGGTGGCCGAGTGGCTGAAGGCGCCTGATTCGAAATCAGTTTCCTCTCATTTTCTTCTCTTCTCACCCCCTCTCAGCAATTCTCAAATATCAGTAAATCCTTGCATTTATCGACATTTCCAGTATCAACTGGTGTCACGACGTCGCACCTTATGCTCGTCCCAATGCACCCTAATTGCACCCTAGAGTTTTGCGCCATGCCAAGGAAACACCTCACCGACAAAACGATTAAGAGCCTCAAGACTACGCTTCCTCAGGAGGACTTTATCGACGAGGGATTCTCTCGACGTGGAGTGACCTTCGGCGTGAGAGTGAATAGGACAGGCAGCAAGGAGTTCTTCGTTCGGTATAGAGATTTAACGAAACGCTACCGACGAATCTCAATCGGAGACGCCTCAGTGCTTTCGCTTTCCAAGGCTCACGAAAAAGTTTCTGAACTCGTTTTGAAAATAGCCCAGGGACTGGATCCAGCCCAGGAGAGGGACGCATACAAAGGCGCAATTACGTTCTCGGACCTATGCACCAAATACCTCTCCACCCACGCCCGGCAAAAGAAGGACGGTGGCCAGGAGGACCAGCGCATTATAGAGGCGGATCTTCTACCCGCCTGGGGCAACCACAAGGCCTGTGACATACAGCGACGAGACGTCATCGCCCTGCTGGATACAATCGGGATTGAACGCTCGGCACCAATAATGGCCAACCGCACACGAGCCCTCATCTCCGGTATCTTTAGCTTCGCTGTAGAGCGGGAGCTAGTGGTGACATCGCCCTGCTATGGCCTGAAAAAGAAATTCAGGGAGAAATCCAAGGACCGGTTTCTATCGGACAGTGAGATAAAAACGATCTGGCCTCATCTTGAGAAAGAATCCCCTGAGACAAGGGCCGCCCTACTCTTCATACTGCTGACCGCTCAACGACCAGGAGAGGTCATGACGGCCAAGTGGTCGGACATCGGGGAGGATGGGATCTGGCGACTCTCCAGCGAGAAGACCAAGAATAGCAGACGGCAGATCGTACCACTGAGCCAAGGCGCCCTGGCTATCCTTGAGGAGCTAAAAAGAGGCGCCGAGCCGGGCGAGTACATTTTTAAAACCGCTCGCAGCCACCACATTAAGCATCGCACCCTGCAAAACGCCACCTCTCGCCTCGCCAACCATGCAGAGATTAGCAACTTCACACCTCATGACCTCCGCCGCACGGCGGCCACGCTACTGAGAAAAACCGGAACCCGCACGGAGACTCTCAAGAAAATACTCAATCACGTGGCCGGATCTGTCACGGACATCTACGACCACTACAACGAAGCGACAGAGAAAAGAGCTTCGCTGGAGCAGCTGTGGATGCATATCGAGAAGGTGGCGGGCAAACAGCCGCTTATGAGGGCGGTAGCATAAGCAGCAAAACACGGAAAGCTAAACAGAATTGCCCGAGGTACGTCGAGTCCAATGAACTCGATAGAAAATATGTAAGCGAACGAAGGGCGAGAAGACGAAAAACTAATGTGCTTATGTCGGATATTAGGGCTTCACTTTCGGCGAAACTACGAAATGATGCGCCGCCCTCAATTCTCATTTCGTCCCGAATGCAAGACCTTGAGCGTCGACTAATAAAGCTCTTACCCTTTCCGGTGCCTGCTCCCGCTCAAATACCGAAAGAGGCTCTAATTATTCGGGCGATCTGCGACGTCGTGGAGGAACATCTCACAGTTTTTGTCACTGAATTTCCAGATTTGTACAGCGAAAGAACCGGCGCACGGAAACCGACCGGAAAGCTCGAAAAGTACTTATCGACGGCGGCCAAAGCCCAGGAAGCAAGTCTCGGTAAATGTCACGATCTGCTGGAAGAGTTTGAAATTCTCATTCAAGGCTCTGCCAAACCCTTAATCGAGAGATACAACACCAGAGACGCTGAAGTAATTGCGGGCAAAAGGGTTCAAGCACTACGACACCTCCGAGCTACGTTACCGACTCGGTACAGCGCCCCGAATGGTCGGCCAGTTGAACAGGTGAAGCATGTACTCACCAAACAGCTACAACACATTTTTTCGAAACACGGACAGCCGATCAAGCAGAGCAGTCGCACCACGGATTCTCTCAGCTTCAAAATATCCATCGCAGTCCGTGATGCTCTTAAATTTCACTCCTTCGATATGAGCGAATCATTAAAAGCCGCGAAACGCCGCTCAACACCGCGATAGCTCAGCAGGATAAACCCTCCGGTTTTCGAAGGGGGTTTGTCATTGCATAACTACCTGAAATCAATTGCATTTAATCGCAGGCGCGATCAATCATCCTCTTCACAGCGCAGACCAATTGAGGTCGTCGCCATGTAAGAAGGAGCGTTTATGGAAGACAGGTTCATCCCTCGAAAGGAGGTTCTTCGAATCTCCAATCTAACGACAGCAACTCTCTATCGAGAGATCCACCGAGGTAACTTTCCCAAGCAGCTTGCAATCAGCCAGGGCCGCATAGGCTGGCGGGAGAGCGAGGTCTTGAAGTGGATTGAAACTCGACAGAGCCCAAAGCGGTAAGAACAAAAAAGCCGACGTTGGCGCGTCGGCCCCAATAGAGGAATTGAGATTATGAACACAGTAGCTAAATTTGAGAGATTATTAAATCCCGACATCCGGGAGAAACTTCACTCCATGATTACCAACCTGGAGAACGATCGACGAGCCCTTCGCTCATTCGATACTTGGCCTGACACACGCCGAAAGGGTCCAATCCCGTCCTCGGTTCGTACAGTTGCCTATAATGGGGGGAGGTAGTTGTGAGCTTTATTGACGATAAATCATACGCAGAGAGTAGCCCTGGGAATACATCAGAACTTGCCCCCGAGGCCGTTGCGAATAATACATCAAAAGAACCATCTCAGGTCGGGGACCTGATAAAGCGGTGCGATCTTTTTATTTCAGGAGAAGACCCTCTCGGAAAAGCAATCGCCGCTCATGAGGCAAAGGATCGAATACCCCGCACAGCTGACTACCTCTCAATGATTCTGCCTCCGATTGAGTACCTGGTCGGGGACTGGTGTGCGGTCGGCGCTCCGATCCTAGTGTCAGGGCCGACAAAATGCGGCAAGACCTTCTTCATGTACTCCTTGGCCCATGCCGTGAGTATCGGTGCCCCTATCTTCGGTTGGCAAACACCAACCGGCGGCGCTCCGGTGGCTATTGTCGACGGCGAGATGCGCCCTCAATCTATAAAGCGCAGACTTGAATCGATCATCAAACACATACCAGGCGCAGGAGAGATGCAGATAGTTACTCGTGAGTTTTTTACTGACCGAGGTGAGAAATTCCCCGACCTATCGAATCCAAAAGACCTTAACATCCTACTCAATCGGATTAGCCCCAAGGATAAGCCGGTTAAGGTGATCGTGTTCGATAACATTAACTCGCTCTTCAAGGGGGATGAGAATCAACCCGGCTACTGGAACCAGATTGAGGATCTGATAAAAGCCTGTCGCTCACGCGGCATCGCCGCATGGCTTGTCCATCACAACCCCAAGAGCCACCCAGAGGCACCTGCCGGCTCAAGCAAGGCCGAGAGGTTTCCGGAGGTGGTAATCGTCCTACAGAAGATCGGCGCTTCAGCAGGCCAAGCGGCGCACTTCAACGTCAAGTTCAGGCACTGCCGCGACCTAGCCAATACCGCCGTGGATTTTAGCGCCAGGTTCGATAATACCGACGGCTGGACTGTCGGAGACTATCAACTGCAGGAGCCGCTAATTGAAAACGGCGGCACACCAAAGACCGCCGAGGCTCGCGCCATGCTTGCCGCTGGGCAGTCGTGGCAGTCCGTGGTGGATCAAACAGGCGTGTCGCGGGCTAGTGTGTTTCGGATTAAGAAGAAGCTTGCGGAATAGTCTCAGAGTCTCAGGCGTGGGGGCGTGAGACTTTGAGACTGGTGAGACAGGCGCCGCCGTTGCTACATTGGTGCATGGCAACACGGTGAAGAACAAGTGTCTATCGGCAGATCGTATTTTTAAGGACAGAGAGATGTATTCGAAAACGAGGCGGCGCAGGATGCAAAAGACAACGGCGCTACTGATGATACTCACAGTGGCTACTGGTTGCGACAACGGCCCAGTAGGCAGGTATCAGATGGTTATTGATTCGTCATCCGGTGGAGCTTCTAGCACCTACCTATTGGATACGAAAAACGGAGTCGCTTGGAGACTTCGAGAGCATGGCTTTTGGCCGATTCCTGTAGTAAGCGCAGAAGACGCGCAGAAGACGATTGCGTCTTTGGAAACGCAGCTAAAAGAGCTTCAAGCGCGTCGCAAGCAATTAGAAGCACAGAAGGGTATAGCGCAGTGAGTAACGAAGCTGCCGCCGGCGACTGCATTAAGCAGGTTATAGAGAGCGGGACGCCCTACCAGCGCGTAATCCTATTGGGCTACCAGCGTCGCGCATTGGGCCTACACTGAAACCGCTATAAAGCCGCCGCTGACGCCGAAGCAGCAGGCGCAGCTACAGGCATCCTTCCGGACGCAAGGAGACAAGCGCGTCCTCGATAAGTAACGCTATCGTTCTTGATTTGATGTTTACCCGGCAATACGGGTAATACGATAATGATTAAGTATCAGAGATTCGCAGGAGAATTATGCCACGAGGCGGATACAGAGTCGGAGCCGGACGACCTAAAGGTTCGGTCGCTAAGATAACCGAAGAGGCCGTAGCGAGAGCTAAGGAAGGCGGCGAGCTTCCGCACCAATTCCTACTCCGCATCGTCCGCGGGGACGCTATCGACGGAGAACGCCCTTCGCTTCAGATGCGAATAGCAGCAGCCGTAGCAGCCGCGCCCTATTTCGCGCCGAAGCTAGCCGCTATCGAACAGCGAGTTGAGACAAACGTAAGGGCGGCCATATCGAGCAAGCCCCTCAGCAAAGAGGAATTTATGAGGCAGTATGGTGTGGAGTATGCGGCCCCCGTATCACCATATTCACCGGAAAAGCAGTCAACGCGCCCCGTGCTTGACGACTACTCCGAGGAATCACGGTCATTTCTTCGCACACCGACCATAATATTGCGTAGCTAAAAACTTATCGCCAACAAAAGGATGGCGACTGTGAACCGACTGACCATCCCTAGCAACCACCGTTACTAGTAAATTGCCAGTAGCCGTCTCCTCCAGAAAAGTGAGGCGATCACCGTTGGCTCTATATACAATCTCGGATGCGCCATTATTGCCAAGCAAGTAGGCTTTCTTCGTATTTGAATCAAGCAGTAGGGAGAAGCTAAGTGGCGGATTCTCTTCATGCCGTCCGTTGGGGTCGCTATATAGCAAGTATTCGCAATTGAACGTGGTCGTCTCGGCAAAACTTGAATCACAAGCGGCTACAAAGGAGACAATCAAAAACAGAGATATCAGTTTCATAGCCCATAGCTTTACCTAGCATCTACAGGTCGGGCTAGGCTGAAAATCATTACATAACACCATGCCGGAAAAGTGACATTGGTAATTTCCAAGAACATCCCGGCTTATGCCGCCGTGCCATGAGCAACACCCCTGCTGGTCTACGATTGGCGCAATGCCCATGCTGTTTTGTTGTAGGGCGTTGTAAGACGGCGCGCCATAGGTAGGCTGTTGATTCATGGCACTCGCGGCGCTTACTAGAGCCGCACCAACAGCACCCCACATTGCAGCTCTCTCCCTCGCCTCTGCTAGATCTTGGGCAATTTTCAGATCGGCGGGCGGCGGTTCGTATCCCATCCTGACCAATGCATTATTCGACTCCTGTACTCCCCAACGAGCCCCCAACGCATACTGCTGTACGGCAAGTTCCGTGCTCTTTGTATAGCCGCACCACCCGTTTTCGTAGCACAAGCCCAAATTATGCATTGAATTAGGTTCGGTGTTCGCTGCCCCCGCACTAATGCGGCAAAACTCGCAGTGATCGCCATTCTGCAACGCTCTAACCGCACGGGCACTGGGCGCACATCCACCCGAGAGAAGCACCAGCGCTATCAAGAGACGATGCATTAATCCTCCGCAATCTCTACTAAAAAAATGTTCGCTCCAATTCGAATAAGTTTCCACCAAAAAAGCAGCTGTATTTCAAAGGCATGTCTCACACTGGCGACCATTACCTCATAGCCGAAGCCCAGCTGGGCAGGTGCTTTCGAACCGGCAACAATCCTTTTGATAGAGCATATGCATGACCATCTGCGCGGCCTGAAGGTGCACTAACTTATCAACCCCCTCTGCGGCCAACGCTGCTTTGATCTCCGTATCAAAGTCGAAATATGTCATCTGACACAGCATCTCCCGGTTTCGAACGCTCTCCGAGTACATCACCCAGACCGCCATCGCTGCTATACCCAGCAGGCCGATCTTCAGGATTGTCTTTGCCTTTTTCATATTCCCCCAAAGTGAGCTCTCTTGAACGGGGAAGATTCCGCGGTGGGCCTAGGCGCCTTTGGACCTGCGGCACACTCTCGCCAGGAATCGCACTCCTACCGTCGCATACAGCTACCACGAGACCCCAGATGTGGACAAATGAACCGCCTTGAGCTAATTATACCGGGCTCCAGATGCACCCTAATTGCACCCTAATTCGGTCAGTTCGGACTCTAGCGTCCAGCGGGCAGTGTAAAGTAGTAACCATATCAGTGAGTTACTACCTCTGGAGAGGTGGCCGAGTGGCTGAAGGCGCCTGATTCGAAATCAGGTCTATCTGAAAGGGTAGCGGGGGTTCGAATCCCTTCCTCTCCGCCATTTCATTCCCTACCCACTCCAAGATTCGAACCTGTTCGGCCGAAGGGCCGAACCAAACAACACGGGGAATCCCTTCCTCTTTAGCTTAGTCACGCGAGGCTAGCCCGCGCACGAACTCGCGCACAAAAGCGTCAGACCCAACGGACGCGGCCTGTTCAATGAAAGCTCCAAAATCAGACGCCGCATGTCCCGACGCTTCATCTGAAATGATTCGCGTCACAACGAACGGGACACCGTGCTCAACACACACCTGCGCGACGGCCGCACCCTCCATCTCAACACATTTAAGGTCTGAAATAGCGGCGCTGAGCGACTCACGCTCACCGGGATCACACACGAACACATCACCACTCCCAATTACGCCGACGTGAATTTGAGGCGATTCAGTTGAGAACTTTCGAACTCCGTTCACATACGAGGCAGACGCGACAGCTCGCTTCGCCGCATCTGTCGCGACACCCAAGAGTCGATCACAACTTCGCATCTCTCGCACACCTAGGAGTGGAATGTCGAAACGCTGGTATCCCAGCACCCCTTTCAGATCCATGTCGTGCTGCACCAAACGATCCGCAATAACGATATCACCGATTCGAACGGTTGCGTCCGTCGCGCCCGCAACCCCAACGACCACAATCGCATCGACACCGAACTCTTGAACGAGCAACGACGCGGTCACGGCGGCGGCGACCTTACCCACCCGGGCCGCAACGAGGGTGAGCTCGAGGTCGTTGTGGGTAGCCGAGAGGAAGGACCGAGGACCGATCTCTCGGGAAGTGGTGAAGCCAAAGGCGTGCGCGATAAGCCGGAACTCCGATTCCATCGCGGTCATGATGCCGAGCTTAGCTACCTTACGAGCCATAGGGCAGTTTCCTTTGAAGGAGGGTGAATACCTACCGTACGCCCCGAGCCCATGAAGATCCAGGCGCCGTACCACTTTTGGTGCGCCTGAGGATCGATTCGGCGCAGATCTCTAGACTATGCCCCGAAGCGAGTCCATTACTTTTGTCTCAATCGGGTCGAATCGTCCCTGTTCAGACCTCGAAAAGACGGAGTCTCGCTCGAACCCAAGAACGCCCATTTTCAGACCCCAAAATCGCCCCAAATCCGTGCTTTTTTCAGGGCTTAGAGCCGTTTTTTACCTTGAACAAACCACCCCCTCGTCCTAGAGTACTTGCATGGAAAATCAACCATCTGTAAGCCCAATCGCTATTGAATCAGAGATGCGTCAGTCGTACCTCGACTACGCCATGTCCGTTATCGTCGGTCGCGCCCTCCCGGACGTCCGAGACGGTCTTAAACCGGTACAGCGCCGCGTTCTCTACGCGATGCTCAACGAGGGGCTCGTCTCGAACCGCAAGCACTCTAAATGCGCGGGAGTCGTGGGTGAGGTGCTCAAGCGTTACCATCCACACGGTGACATGCCGGTGTATGAGGCGCTCGTGCGTTTGGCCCAGCCCTGGAACCTTCGCTACACCTTGATCGACGGTCAGGGCAACTTCGGATCGGTCGACGGTGACCCACCAGCGGCATACCGATACACCGAGTGTCGTATGACCTCGCTTGCTGAGCGACTTCTTGAGGATATCGAAAAGGAGACGGTAGATTTCTCGCCGAACTTCGATGACTCAACACATGAACCACAAGTTCTCCCCTCCGTTATTCCGAACCTCCTCGTCAACGGAGCGAACGGAATCGCGGTAGGTATGGCGACTCACATTCCGCCACACAACATCACTGAGGTTATCGATGGCGCGCTTGCGGTTCTCAATAACCCGAACGTATCGCTTCAAGAGCTCCTTCAACTCATTCCAGGCCCAGACTTCCCAACAGGCGGAACGATCTACGGACGTGGGGCTATTATCAGCGCCTACTCAAACGGCCGTGGTATTATTCAGGTTCGCGCCAAAGCTTCGTTCGAGAAGCTCAAGACGAAGAGCCGCGAAGCGGATATCATCGTCATCACTGAGATCCCTTACCAACTCAACAAGTCCCGACTACTTGAGAAGATCGCTGAACTCGTGAACGATAAGCAGATCGAGGGAATCTCGAAGCTTCGGGACGAGAGCGACCGCCAAGGAATGAGAATTGTGGTTGAGCTTAAGCGTGACGCGACCCCTGAGGTTGTGCTCAACCAGCTCTACAAGCTCACACCGATGCAATCGAGCTTCGGTATCGTAAACCTCGCTATCGTCGATGGAAAGCCGGTCATCTGCTCCCTGCACGACCTCTTGACCCACTTCCTCAACCACCGTCGTGATGTGGTTACTCGTCGCACTGAGTTCGACCTCAAGAAGGCTAAAGAGCGTATGCACCTCTTAGAGGGTTTCCGCATTGCGCTGCTGAACCTTGATGAGGTTATTAAGCTCATTCGAGGCGCAAGCACTCCGAAGGACGCGCGCGATGAGCTTATCTCGCGCTACACCCTCTCGACGATTCAAGCCCAAGCTATCCTCGACCTCCGACTCCAAAAACTGACCGGCATGGAGCGTTTGGCGATTGAGCAAGAGTACGACGAACTAGCCAAGTTGATTCAAGACCTCTTGGATATCCTCGGTGACGCTAAACGCATCGACTCGATCATCGGATCCGAGCTTCTCGCTGTGAAAGATAAGTACGGCGACGCTCGACGCACCGAGATCGTAGACGATGGTGGCGAGATCGATATGCACGACCTCATCGAGGACGAGCAGATGGTGGTAAGCGTAACCCACAAGGGCTACATCAAGCGCACCTCGGTATCTGAGTATCGTGAGCAACGACGTGGCGGCAAGGGAATCATCGGAGCATCCTCGGATGACGACGATTTCGTTCAGCACCTCTTCGTTACCTCGACCCTCTCTGACCTGCTGGTTTTCACCAGCTTGGGGCGTATGTATTGGCTCAAGGTGTACAGCATCCCTGAGTCTGGCCGCACCTCGAAGGGGCGCGCGCTCGTTAACCTCCTTGAGCTGAAAGAGGACGAGAAGCTCTGCACGATCTTGCCAGTTCGTGAGTGGAGCGAGAACAGCTTCATCGCGCTCGCTACCAAGCAGGGAATCATCAAGAAGACAGCACTTGAGGAGTTCTCACGCTCCCGTCGTAGCGGCATCGTGGCGTGCACCCTTGAGGAGGGAGACACCCTTATCGGAGCCTCCATCACGAGCGGCACAGACGACATCCTTCTCGCGACTCGCGACGGTATGTCGATCCGATTCAACGAGGACCAAGTTAGACCGATGGGACGTTCAGCTCGCGGCGTAACGGGAATTCGCTTCGAAGGTGACGATGCCGTTGTGAGCATGACCGTTATTCAGGGCGGCAGCGCTCCGGTAGCAGAAGGACAAGAGGAGATGACCCTTCTCACTGTGTGCGAAAACGGATTCGGTAAGCGAACCGTCGTATCTGAGTACCGCTCACAGAACCGTGGTGGCAAGGGACTTATCGACATTCAAACTGAAGGTCGTAATGGCCCAGTGGTTGAAGCGATGGCGGTGAATAATACTACCGGCATCATGCTTATCACCTCTGGTGGTAAGATTATCCGCACAAGCGCTAAGGACGTTTCGGTCATCGGACGAAACACCCGCGGCGTGAAGATGATCGACCTCGACGCTGAGGAGAAGGTCGTAGCGGTCGCGCAAGCAAGCGCCGATACGAACGGCTCTGAGGAGGCTCCGGCTGAGGAGACCCCTCCAACTGAGGGTTCGGCGAGCTAGCATCCCCTTCCGAGACCCCTCCGCCACTCCTTGAAGGGCAGATGGCGGAGGGGCTTTTTTATTTGACACGGTCTCGAATACTCGAAAAAAGCCCCACTTTACGTCAGCGGAGCTTTTACAGACCGATAATGTCGTATACGCTCAAGCCGTTCCGTATGCATACCCAATCTTCCACAAAGATCGCTGTTGTAGGTCTCGGGGCCTGGGGCTCCGCGCTCGCGCTTCATTGCGCTCGGCTCGGATGCGCCGTGAGCGGCTGGACTCGGGACGCGACACTCGCCAAAGAGGTTACAGCGACCCGAGAGCTTTGCGTGGCGGGCCAGATAGTACACATCCCTGACACACTTAACGTCACATCAAACATCACCAACCTACAGAACGCAGACCTCACTATCATAGCCATTCCAGCCCGCGCATGGAGCGAGGTACTTCCTACCCTAAGCGCACGAGCGCTCGTAAGCGCGACCAAGGGGCTAGAGAAGAACTCAAGCCTTACCCCGCTTTCCTTTGCTCACGAGCGCTGCGGCTATAACAAGGAGGTCCTCGCCGTACTCTCAGGCCCGAGCTTCGCCTCCGACCTTGTAGCGGGACGCCCAATCTCGGTCGTGGCTGGATCGACATCACATAAACTCGCCGCGCTCATCGCGAACTCCCTCTCCTCACCATCACTTCGCGTCTATACCTCAACCGACCCACTCGGGGTGGAGCTCGGTGGCATCTTAAAGAACATCATCGCTATCGTCGCAGGCGTGTCTGATTCTCTCGGATATGGTCCCTCAGCTCGTGCCGCTATCATCTCTCGTGGACTCCATGAGATGACCACCCTTGCAATTGCTCTCGGCGCCGAAGAGAAAACCCTTGCGGGGCTCTCGGGCTTGGGAGATCTGATCATGACCGCGACTGAAGACCAGAGCCGCAATCGTACCGTTGGACTACGACTCGGCAAGGGCGAGAAGCTCTCTGAGGTTATCGCCTCGCTCGGCGCCACCGCCGAAGGGGTCTCAAGCGCGCCCCTCGTTCTTTCCCTCGCTCAAAAGCACGGCATCGAAACGCCTATTACCGAGCACGTGGTTCGACTTATGAACGGCGAGATTCGCGCCACCGAAATGGCGCACGCGTTAATGACGCGACCATTAAAGAGTGAGTTTTAGGCAACGACCCAACAGTCAACATCCCGGAGGGCCTGTGTCCTCACAGGCCAGGCATGCACAACCGTTCCATTGAGAGTTCCGGCCCGTCGGGAGACGAGCCCGCCGGATCGGCAAACGTTGAATTAATAAATTAAAACGACCGATCCCCCAGGATCAATGCGAAGAAGAGGGGCAGGTAGATGACCGACGCTCGCAACAACTTCTTAGCGTCCTGAACTGAGTGCGAACGATAGAGGTTCACACCGATCGCCAACATGACGAGTCCGGAGATAAAGATTCCCCAACCGTAAAACTGCCCCGCCATGCCGTAGAAAACTGGAAGAAGGGAAACCGGAAGGAGCACAATCGAAAATGCGATAACCTGCCGGAATGTGCTCAAACCATCGGGCTCAACAACGGGCAACATCTTAAAGCCACCACGTTTATAATCGTCTTTGTACATCCACGCGATCGCGTAAAAGTGCGGGTGCTGCCACACGAAGAGAATAAGGAAGAGGATCCACGCACCAGCATCAAGCTGTCCTGTCGCCGCGGTCCATCCACCCATCGGAGGAAGCGCGCCCGGTATAGCTCCTACAACGGTATTCCACCAGGTAACACGCTTGAGAGGGGTGTACACCAATACATAGAGAAACACAGTTAACAGCGAGAGGAATCCGGTGAGCAGGTTCACCTGCCACGCAAGAAGGCCAACACCCATCAACACAAGGGTGATACCGAACTCAAGCGCCTCAGCCGGGGTGATAATGCCCTGCGGAAGTGGTCGCGTCTTTGTGCGGTGCATCTTCTGGTCAACGTCACGCTCGATATAGTGATTGAGAACGGCGGCGCCACCGGAGCTTAATGCCGTGCCAAGCAGCATAATGATGAAGGTGTCGAGCGGCTGAAGGCTCTTTGCGCCAAGGAAGAACCCAGCAGCGCTCATCACGAGTACCATGGTCAAGATACGAGGCTTCGTCAGACAGACGTACGCCGAGACCTTCTCGTTTTTTGCTTGCAACAGAGGTGTCATAGAGCCTCGGATCTTAGGCACAGAGAGGTTTTGTGTCAACGTTCGGAGACCAAAAGAAAGGGGGCCTAAAGAACTGTTCTGACTCGACTATCGTAGGCCGAGGACCAGTACACCATAACTGCCTTCCCAACGACGTTAGAGATGGCCACAAACGGGTTTGGCCACTCCCGGG
Source organism: Pseudomonadota bacterium (assembly GCA_039799965.1). Taxonomy (GTDB): domain Bacteria; phylum Bdellovibrionota_C; class UBA2361; order UBA2361; family OMII01; genus OMII01. The sequence goes on along the minus strand of JBDLRS010000063.1, from coordinate 12,415 downwards.
AGTCCTCGGAATTGGTTCGATTGTCGCCTAATACAAACAACATCCCCGGCGGAACCCGAACGGGACCGTAGTGGTAGGTTGGGTCGGCATCGGCATCCACCCACCGAGCATAGGGCTCGTCGAGGGGATCGCCGTTTAAAAACACCGTCTTCCCCCGAATCTCCACCTCGTCGCTCTCTAAGGCTATTACCCTCTTCACGAAAGCTTCGTTCTCGGTGGCACCACTCCTCATGGCATGGGACTGATTGAATACGATTACATCCCCGCGCTCCGGATTCGCCCACGAGACAACCAGATCGTTAAAAAGGGGGATTCTTAGGCCGTAGAGAAATTTTGGAACGAGGATGTAATCGCTTATCCGCAACGTCGGATTCATCGATGATGATGGTACGAAAAACGCCTCTACCAACAAGGCTCGCGAAAGAGCGACAAACACGACAGCGACGAGCACGAACCGAAGAGCGACCCGTAGAGCCTTTCGAACGGGACGAACGAGAAGCTCTCGCAACTCCTGTCGGCGAAATGCTCGTCGCTCACGATACCCGAGACATACAAGCGCCTCGGTATCATTCGTTCGTTGACTCATGGAATCTGCCCTCCCTTGGTAGCCCGTGAGCGATCTAAGGCGCTCAACCCCCTCTAGTACATGCTCATCTAAGTGCCGAACCTAAGCAAATCAGTCAGGATGCCCACCCGCCAGTACGAACGCTCACGGAGCCTGGCAACTTGCTAGCGGCTACTTAAGACTGAATCGTTCCGGGAACGACTCATAGGAACGGCATCCTTCAGATATCGGCTCCTGGTCGCTCGTCAGAGGGGGCTACCTCAAAGGTTTTTTCCAGCTCGCTACGAGGGGCGCAACTCCCACCTCGTCAAAGGCATTCCAGATGGCTGCGGCATAAAACATTTGCCCATAACCAGGACCTGATAATACCGTCAAAGAGCTATGAAAATGTTGGTCCCTCTGATTGCCCTCGCGGTTCTTTCACTCCCCAGCACATCCCACGCTCGTATTGATTGGTCCTCATGTGCCACGGATGTCAAAACCCACTGCTGGGGACTCACGCTAGGAACGGACCAAGCTGCCCAGTGCCTTGAACAATTAGTCCATCCATTCCCATCGCCCCCAGATGTCGTGGGACAAAAGTTGACGAGCGAATGCAACGCGACGGTGCGGCATTGGCAGTTTCATCAACGGTGTAAGGTTGACTTTGAGACGTTTTGCCCCAAGGTTGAACCGGGGAATAACCGCCTCCATGATTGCATCAGGGATAACGCGGAGAGGGTGAGTCAATCGTGCGCCGTCTTCATCCAAGATTATCTCGGCGTTGGGCGGGACCACAGGGACACACTCGGTTGCTGACCTCTCTACTCCAATTTGGACAGCTCCTCTTGAATCTTGCGCTCCTCGTCCGCTGAGAGCGCTGGCGTCGGTGAGGTTGCTGGTGTAGTGGCATAGACCTTATTCTAAGCAACTTTCATATACCGCGACGACGCTCATTCGCAACCGAACCGGAGTTACGGGTCATACACTCCAATCATACAGCCGCTGCAGGACATCAGCGCCCCAATCTCGACCGATTCGACCCGGCTCCATCAATGAGCACGGTGGCCAGGCACACGAAACCTCGACCTAGCGCTGCAAATCATGCACACTGTCTGTGGTGCCCCTGGTTTCAGACTTCCACCGAGATCAAGCCATGTGAAATGCCGCACGGGATACTTTTGGTTCACACTCAATGAATAAAGAGATAGTAATTATTGGCGGCGGCGTTATCGGCGCGACTGTCGGAGTGGTCCTGCTCTTGGCTGGAGCACCTGTTCGCATCATGTGCCGACACTGGATCGAGGAGGTCGCAGACACGCCCGAAAGGCTGGCCTCTGAGCCTCGGTTCGCTTCTCAATATCCGGCAGCGAGCGTTATTCCTCATTCTGTAACTATTAAAGACGCGGATTGGCATATAACGACGAACCAGCGCCTCTTTCATCGACTGATTGACTGCCCGGCTTCCGGCGTTAGGGCGCAGCGCCACTACGAAGTGTTCGAATCCCCAACGCCCATACCGGAGCACGCCAGAATGCTCCTCGGATTCAGTGAATTACCGCTGAACGGAAGTGGGGACGCTGGCGCTCCCAGACGAGCGCCCAACCTGCCAATTTTCGGGTGGAGCTCCGACGTATTCTTTGCGGAAATGCAACGTTACCGCTCCTTTCTCGGCCGGTTGTATCGCGCGCTTGGTGGAACGCTTGAGGTCGGCCGCTACGCAACAATGGACGACGTCACAGCCACGGGCTGTGACACTGTCGTGAACTGTGGAGGAGCATGGGCACCAGGGTTCGTCGGAGATCCCCTATCCTCCATATTCGTCAAGGGGGTCCTTGTCGCTATCGACGCTGGTGGGGCAATCCCTCATAGCCTCCATACCTCGCAGATCTGTAGCTATAACTACTCACCATCAGCCACAATATACGGGTCGGAGAATGGCGATCCCATCGATGTGTATTTCTATCCTCGCACTGATAGGTTGCTTCTCGGTGGTACGCGCTTTGAGTCTGTTGAACTCGATGGGGACTCCCGCACGACCTCCGATCGCCCCTTTCGTTGGAGGGGAGAGGCCTGGACTAAAGAGACGGTAGACGTGCCTCGCCTCGGAGCACCCACACAGATGGAATCGGTACCTGAGCCAATTATCTCCCTCAATCGAGACCTGATTCTCAACCTAACCGGCTTCGACATCGGGCAGTTGCCGCGGCATGCCATGGTTGGATATCGCCACAAGCGAAGTACCGTCCGGCTGGAGGAATCAAATCACGGGGACCTACGAGTTATTCACAATTACGGCCACGGAGGGGCTGGAGTCACCCTATCATGGAGCAGCGCACTTCGAGTAGCTTCTCTTGCACTAGGTCGCTCTATCTCCTCTGAAGAGGTGGAAACCCTGCTCAGTAAAGCTGCCCAGGGACCAGCGACCATTTGACAACGGATCTACCTTTCCCTGACAAGTAGCGGAAGATTCTATTAAAATAGACGAACATTTAGTATACACCTGTTTGGTATGAACAAGAAAATCCTCCTTCTCCTTACCGGTGGCACTATAGCAGGCAACGTAGCGGCGAATCCCGTGACCAATCAGGTGTTCAACGGACCCGATGAGTTCCTAGCAGAGCTAGAGTCAGCCAGAGATGCCATTCTCCGTAATTGGAACGTTGAAGTTGAGACATCGGTTCGTGTGCTCTTTAACGCCGATAGTAGCGACATGCAACCCAGTCACTGGACCACCATCGCTACCAGTATTCAGGAAGCGTACGACCAGTTCGATGGATTCATCGTAGTTCATGGCACCAATACGATGGGGTATTCAGCTGCCGCGATGACCTTCGCGTTAGAGAACATTAACAAACCGGTCATCTTCACCGGAGCGCAGGTCCCTCTGGGATACCTTGGTAGCGATGCGACTACAAACCTCATTAACGCCCTGCGCTTTGCAGTGTGGCAGTACCATACGGTGAAGGGTGTATACGCCGTCTTCGGCAGTAAGATCATTTCGGGTCCCCGGGTCAAAAAGGGAAGCGATTTTGACTACGATCCTTTTGCATCATTTCAGAAGGGCACTATCGGTCAGATCGGAAGGTTTATCCGGATCGATGACAAGGCCCTTGAACGGTATATATCCTATCTGAGCAAGGAACGATCGTTTGCCATTCAGTCACGCGCACTGAGTGTTAAGAAGGAATTTGATACGGCCTCAATCGTGTCCTTGACCGAATTTCCAGGGATGTCGCCAGATATATTCAAAGTCCTTGTTGAGCACAAAGGCGCGCGCGCTTTTATACTTCGCGCTTTTGGTGCAGGAGACTCGAGCGCTACCCTGTTTCCGGCGTATCACTACCTCAAAGAGCAACGTATTCCGATCGTCGTAACCACGCAGGCTCCGAATGGAATTGCCAGCTTCTTGGTTAACGACGGAGGGAAGTACCTGAGAGACAACGATCTTGCGATAGCTGCTCATGATATGAGCATAGAGTCGATGACCACAAAGCTAGCTTGGCTGCTTGCGCAAAAGCTCGACTACGAAACGATAAAAGCAACTATGGTCAAGGATCTTCACGGTGAAATATCGGTAGAGACGGAGCTGCTGTAGCGGCTCAATGGCGATCTCAAACCAAAGTGTGCTACTCCAATTTGGACAGCTCCTCTTGAATCTTGCGCTCCTCGTCCGCTGAGAGCGCTGGCGTCGGTGAGGTTGCTGGTGTAGGCGATGACCTCTTTCGACTAACAGATACGCCGACCGCCACCACAAGCCCGAGCGCGACAAACCCGATCGGCACGAGCCAGACGAACATACCGACACCGGAGAACTGCGGTACCGCTCGATACTGCTCACCAAACTTCTGAATCACCTCGTTCAAAATAACCTCAGGCGCCTTACCCGCCTCAAGCTCGGCCCGCATCTGATCCTTCAACTCTGCTGCCTTTGAACTTGGGCAGTCGTTCAGAGAACGCCCGGGGCAGAACGGGCTGAATACCTGCTGATAGAGGTTGGTCGCCTTTCGATCGAGAGCCTCTCTTTCAGCAACGCTCCCTTTAGGAGCTTCAGGACTAGCGTGGACGGGAGCGACTGCAATGAGGAGAGTCACACATATGGCGATTAAAAATTTACTTACGCTGCTACACATGGCGCACCGAACTCCGCACGATAGGCCTCGATTCGCGCTTTAAGGTCACCATCGATCTGGAACCCGGATGAATTCGCGCCAGAAAGGTAGGAGATAATATCATGGATTGAGACAAGCGGGTGAATCTTGATCGAGTGCTTCTCTTCAGCCTCTTCTACAGCAGAGCACGTTCCTGAGCCCCTCTCAGCCCGATCAACGAGGATAATAACACCAGCGACCTCAACACCAACCTTCTCTCGCAGCACCGGAACCACTTCATTCAAGGTTGAACCAGCGGTAACAACATCCTCCACGAGCACAACCCGCGCCCCCTTGGTGAGCGCCTTACCGACGTACTCGCCACCATCGCCGTGGGTCTTGGCTTCCTTTCGATTGAAGCAAAACCCGATATTTTTCTTAAAGTTCTGTTGCAGACTCATCGCTGTCGAAACACAGAGAGGAATCCCCTTGTACGCCGGTCCAAAAATCACGTCGACGTTATCAAGCCCCAGTTCAACGATCTTCTGCGCATAAAAGGATGAGAGCCTCGTGATCCTCTCCCCGTCGTCGAAGCCACCAGCGTTGATGAAATACGGGGCCTTTCTCCCTGATTTAAGGGTGAATTCACCGAACTTGAGAACCTTGCTATGAATTAAAAAATCTACGACGGCTCCGCGATCAAGCTTTGTGGTTGTCATACTTTTTTCTCCTCAGATGAAAGAATCGTTCCCTTCCTACCCTCACATTGAACCTGTTCTTGCACTCCGTACGCGCCGTTTTTCAGGAGCGCGAAGGCGCACAGCTTATTATGGGCCGAGTCAACGATGCTTGAGACGATCTTACCTATCGGATTTGACTCCTTACCCACAACGCTTGCTTGGAGTGGGAGCGGATCGCTACCGCCGAAGACAATTCGCTCAAGACGCCGCGGTAATTTGCCAAGCGCATCGCTTCGCTCAATCACCTCCTGACCAACGTAACACCCCTTTTGAAACGATACCGCCTCACGCAATCCACCCTCAGTGAGGATCATGGAATCGTTGATCTCCGTTGGATACTGCGCAAATCCGGCCTCGAAGCGCTTGAGGTCGTACTCGCTCATGGAGAGCGCCCCGTCAAGGTGCTGTAGTAAGCTCGCTTGAGTATCCAAAATTTTATCGGTAAGGATTAAAAAGTCCTCCCCCTCAACGCCGAGGCGAGCGCAAGCGTGCGCGCAAGAGGTAACAGCCCCCCCAAGATCGGGGAGTGCCGCGCCAGCGATGTGACCAACCAGTGCCTCTGACGAGCAATCAACAATCGAAACTCTGTCGGCAACGATATACCGCCCGAGGGCCGCGAAGAGCGTTTGACGCTCTCCACCATCACTGACGAGATAGAAGATCTCGTCAGCTCGTACATAGACAGTATACAACCCCTCAACACGCCCCTGTGGACTAAGCGCGCCTGCCACCAAGGAGTCTCCCGTCGAGAGGTTGCGAAGATCCTGAGAGAGCCGATTGTTGAGGTACCGTCGGGCATCTTTGCCCGTTACTTTAAAAACCACCGGTGAAGGTTGCAGATACCACATCACAATTAACGAATAAGATTTCCTATACGCGAGAGGCTATCCCACGACCAAAATACCAAAACAGCTTTACCTTTTATCCGGTTGTCATCGAGAAATGGCACCGTCCAGAACCGCGAGTCCTTAGACTCATCACGATTATCCCCGAGAAGAAGCACATGATCAGCGGGCACCGTCTGAGGACCGAAATCGCCTTCAATGTTCCCCCCATGTACCCAGCGAGCGTACGGCTCCTGGAGTGGTTTTCCACCGATAAAAACCTGCGCCCCTCGCACCTCAACTGTCTCGCCGGGGAGTCCGATAACTCGCTTAATGATATGAATCGCTGAGTCGTCCTCACTCGGAGTCGCAGGATCATCAGGGCGCGTAAATACAACAACGTCACCTCGCTTGGGAGAGCCCCACCGAATGACCGGAGCATCCACAAATGGTACGCGAAGTCCGTACCAAAACTTCAAGACCAGGATATAATCTCCTATCTGCAGTGTCGGCTTCATCGAGCCAGAGGGGATCTTAAAGGGCTCAATGATCTGCACTCGGATCAGGAACGCCAATCCAAGGATCACAACCAGGGTCTTTATGAAGGCAACAAGCTCTGCCCAAAATCCAGATGAGTGTTGTTGCTCCGCCATAGTGAACCTTTTGCCCTAGATAAGACGGGCTTTCAGCAAACGGGGAGAGGATAGCCGCCTGGGCGGTACAGGGTCAATCTTTAGAGGATAGGAATCGAGCGGTGAGGGCATGAAAAAAGGCCCCGCTACACCGAGTAGCTGGGGCCTTGTTAGTTGTGCCTGTGAGGGGATCCTTTAGGCGCTAAACCCTTGTCGCTTACCGAACACTACCGTGCTGCAATCAACCTCAATCTTTGGCTCCTTGCTCGTCACCGTGGATACGAAGATGCCAGGTTCGAAAGCTCGCTCCTTTAAAAGTTCAATCTTATCGGTCTCTGGAATAGACATATTTGCCGTAATCGTAAAGTTAATCTCAACCACAACGTTTCCTGGTGAATCATCAAGGATCTTTGTAATCATTCCGTAGAGCGGATAGGTGTTACCAACCTCAACATCGCCGAACTTTACTTCGCAACCGAACTTCTCAAAAAGATTTGGAGCTTTGTCTTGATTTTCCATCTTACTACCTCACAAAGAAGCACAACGTATAACCCCATATCAGCCACGGGGGATTTCGTGCTTCAGACAAATAAGGGAAGCGTGCAAGTAAGTACAAAAACCTCGTTCATTCAACGCGTTAGGGGCGATCTTTTTCAATAACCCAGTAAGCGTAAACCCTCCATACTCCTACGGAAAGGTCGCATTTTCTTGTACTCCTTCCCCTCAACGCCCCAGTGTGTCGCCGATTGCAAAGGCAGCACTTCTCATCAGTGCGGCGCAGGTCGAACTCGCCGTAATTTCAGCCCTCATAGCTGCGGACTCTGCGCTCAATAGCTCATAGCATGCGTTAAGCTCGCAGAGCATTCCAACACTGACCGACGTTCCCAGCACCTCGCCACATATCTCTGCTGTCCTCTTGTAAGGAATGAGGTTTTGGTTCATCAAGGTCGATGACAACACACCTAAGTGGCGAGGAGAAACATGATGGCAGACGTTTGAGTGGATGCGCGTATTAGCTATCTGCTCGATTACAACGTTATGCCCCTTCCTTCAGCAAGTTGCCTATTGCTTGAATGTGCTCCGGACCAGTGCCGCAACATCCGCCGAGCAAACGTAATCCCCATCTGTCCCTAAGCTGCATCGTTGCGCTCGCAAAACTACTGGGGTCTTCCGATTCAAGCTGTGGGAGCGAGTCGAAATCACGAGGATCCCTCCGAGAGGTATTACCCTGAAATCCTATTAGCCGCCCTTCCAGAGCTTTTACGCTTGCACTCGAGCTTTGCAGGCCGGACAGCAATCCAACCGGGTGCGTGCAATTAACAAAATAGCCGAGCGGCCTACGAGATACCGCTCTATCAATTTCTGCAAAGGCATCCTCTAGCCTCCGACCGTCGAGAGTCAAGCCGTTACTATCCGCGACGAAGCTCAGGATATAGGGTTTATCGGTGTCAGCCATGGCGCGGGCTAGTCCGATCGCTTCCGGTACGGCGGGCAGCGTTGATGCAAAAAGAAAATCGACTTCCGACGCACCAAGGACGGCTATTTGAGGAGCATGAAATAGCTGAGATGCGTCACTTGCTAGTCCTTGCTTGGGGCTATAGCAGTCGTTTTTGCATCCTACCAGACCACCGATAAAGATCTCGCCAGGGGCATAAGATTCGCGCACTTTGACTAAAAAGTCAGTTCCATCCTGATTGACATCCCGTCCTCTGAATGAAGAGTGAGAGACTCTTTCCTGATTAGCGCGCCACGTCGGCGTGAACAACACGATGGGAAGTCCAGTTGCTCGTGCGGCATCTGCATAAGAGCCATACGCAGTCCTAAGAGCTTCCTGACCTCGTTCCGAGTAGACTAACCCGAGGTGCGCAAGTTGGGAGTCAAAGTCATCGCCAGCTAAACGCTTGAGGCGATCAAACATGCTGCCCTCTACGAGAAGTCTATCGCCACCTCGTACCTTATCCGCGAATTGCATCGAGAGCTCCAAAAGAAACAGCAGTAGCACCCATTTTCTGAACAAAAGCCCGCGCGGCAGCCCTAACGAAGCTGCCCTCTCCTCCGAAGCCTCAGCAACGGGGGACGTCGAGCTATCGAAATGCGAAACAGGAGATCATTTTTCACCACCGTGTGAGCACCTGAATGTTGGGCGACTCGCTTAGTTTCAGTAGCACTTCTTTACTATGTCCTAATTCATAGCCTCCTGTACAGCGCCTCCGGACAGATTCGTAAAAACCAAGCGATTAGTCTCCATCTCTTGGTAATGTACACATGACTGCGACGAGCCTTGAGAGCTCGCACGATCTGCTTGGATGCTTTTTGCACCGAGGCTACCCAAAACAACGAAGCGCCTTGGGCCATTTTAGTATCGACATACCCAGGACAGATCTCTGTAACTTGAATGGGAAGTTTCTTACGTCGAAATCTGTGGCGTAGAGAGCAAAGATAGTTGGACATGAACGCTTTTGACGCACCGTAAGCGGGAACATCACCATGACCTCGAATGGCCATAATTGACGTTATGGCAGCGAGGTGACCGTGACCTCGCTGCTCGAAATACTCAACTACGACGTTGACCACACGAGCAAAACCGGTCACGTTAACCAGGATGGTATTCGCTTCGGGCGTCCACTCCAGCGCCGGATTGTCAAAGGCTGTGCCCGCCGAAATAACGACCAGGTTGACATCTTTCATCTCGTGAAAAAGCTCTCGCAGCGCAACCGCCGCTGCGTCTAAATCAGCCAGGTCCAACGCTCGAACATGAGTATGATGCTTCAGCTTTGCAGCAAGTTGATGCAGAAGATCGGTACGCCTAGATGCTAGGCCCAAAGAATAACCGTTCGCGTCCAGCTCGAGAGCAAGGGCCTCACCGATTCCCGACGACGCGCCAATGATGATTGCGGTGGGATTCATAGTAAAGATCTTAGATCGTCTCCAATAGTATCCACCGCCACCTGAGTGCCTCGTTCAATCTCAAGATTAACCAGATCTCAAATTCGCTTCTCGCCAAAAGTCGTGAGTCGAAGAGTCTCAGGAATAAACCAGACCTCAAATATGCCCGCACCTTTGTTAACCCCGCTTACAGTTAGGCTCGTTCCATTGAGCGCTGTGTAACCTTTGGGGAAAATATAGCGCATCCATTCCCTTGAGCTAGGACCTTGCGATGATTGGTTGACCGCGGCCACAGCGAAGGTCAATCGTTTTTTGTTGATAGATTATGCCTGTTTGCAAACACCAGATCCACCCCATGGATTCTCTCGATCGAAAGCCGATCGCCGAGTTCCTTCATCTTGTTCTTGTGCCACGTTACAGTTAACGTTTGCGGCCTGATCATCTTCGTAGAAGTAGAGAGAGTCCGAGCCGTTAATCTTAGCATTCAGCAACAGGGTTCGGAAATCCCTCTGTGGCGGGCAGAGGTGCTCGCTTAACACGACGTGACCACCACCTCCCCTGTGCGCGAATTCGGTATAACGCCCCTACCAGGGGGCATCGGCGTGCCAGCGTCCGACACTCTACCTCGGCACTCTTGATACGACATACGAGCACTAGCCTTCCACCTCGAAGGCTTTGTTGCGAATCCTGAAAAGCTCAAAGCTCGAAACCATGTCCCCACTAGAATCAAAAGAGAACGTTCCCGATGGACCTGAGTAATTCCTTACAGAAAATAGGTGGTCACGGAGGCACTCCGGGTTGAATTTTCCGCACGCCCGCAACGCTTGTCCCACTACCAGCAAGGCATCATAGGCTCTGGCCGCATAAATCATTTGCGCTGGAGCCTCTCCAGGATATCGTTTGCTATACTCATGAAAAAACTTAGTTCCGTTATTTGGGACACTGGAGACAACTAGCATTTCCTCAGCTGCATTATTTGCTGAATCAAAAAACTGTTTTCCTCCGACGATGGCAACAGATCCGATAAATTGATGCGACAAACCTAGCTGTCTTGCCTGCTTAAGGATAAGAGCCCCGTCCGTTGGGTATGCCGCGAGGTAAATGCCCTGAGCATCGGACTTTTTCACCTTGAGGAGCAAGGATTTGAAATTGGTTTCATCCGGAGAGTACGAGTCTGAATAGCTAATTGAACCCCCGCTCGCTACAAAGGCCTTGGACATCGATTCAGCCGTTCCGACACCATAATCATTCATGATGTTAAGCACTGCTATTTTGGTGATTGCTCGTCTCTTTATGAGGTTTTGAACGAGGAACTTGGTCTCGAGGTCGGCAGATGGAAAGTTGCGAAACGTAAAATCACCCGCACTGGTATATTTTGGGGTGGCTGTGGCTATCCCCATCTGAATGACTCGGTCTGAGTTTACAAGTGGAGTTAGTGCCATTCCGACGCCAGAGCCGTAACTGAACACAACCGGAACCTTCCTATGAAGCTGGATTGATTTATACGCTTTAACCGCCGAGGCGGGATCTGCGCCATGAGAGTCCTCGTACAACAACGAGATCTCAGTTCCCTTGCTCTTTTGGAGCTCCTCTCTGGCAAGCTCGAACCCCCTACGAGCCCATTCTCCTTGATCGGCTGCGTTGCCTGTTAACGGTAAAATTGCCGCGAGCGTTGTCTCTTCTGCAAAAGTAGTTGAAGTTGCAAATATCGATAGAATCAAGGCTGGCGCTAAGAGTATCCGCATGAAGATTCCATTTAACCATAGAGCGCCTCTGCATGCCAGGAGTTCACGGCGGGGTATCGCCGGTCCGTTATGATCGGCGAGTAGGTGCGGGTTGTGGTCGGTGTAAACAAATGCGGGGGGCGCGAGGGGAATACCTTACGTTTGCCCCGATTAGCGCCAAAATCCGTGCGTTTGTTATGCAACTACTCAGGTAACAATAAATGGAGCCTCTAAATTGTTATTATCAACAATGACCTTAGATCGACTCTCCGGAACACAGGTAGCAATATATATTTTTTGTCCCTCTACATATCTTCTATTTGACTCAGCGTTCATGTCGGGAGACCCGTCACCTCGCTGCGCACATCGTGCTATTGATATGGGGAAATCGACCTTAAGGAACACGGAGTATTCCCAGAAGTCAACGAGCTCATCTCGGTGCAGAAATATACCATCAAAAATTAGAATTGCACCGCTTTTGGCGTATCTGTCTGGCAAGTGAACAACAGAATCAATCCTGTGATCAAAATAAGCAGATTTAAAAATAGCACTGCCTCCAACGCTTAGGGGTTTTAATAATAAATCGATAAGCTTTGAATAATTGTATGAGTCCTTAAAGAAGCCCTCCGGCGAGTTTCTACCAAGCCGATACCTAATCTCTCTGGGATTGTGAAAGCCATCTACAGACGACCGAATTATTTGTCGCGGAGACGATTCTAATATTGAAGCAAGTTCATCTGCGAAAGTAGTTTTGCCTGCGCCGTCCACGCCGTCAATCGCAACCTTAACGATGTTTTTAGAATCTAGCGACAAGATATCGTCGGCAATCTTTGTCAAAAGTTGGTGTCTTTTGTTAGGGCATCTCCCCCATTCTGCTAACCCCTAGTAACATCTGGATTTAAAAAAGGCACTAGCCGAAAGTGTATCTGGAGAATATCATCGACTTTGCGAAGGAGCGCATAGTGGATGAAAAA
>JBDLRS010000062.1:0-24809 GCA_039799965.1 Pseudomonadota bacterium | reverse complement strand
AAGCGATACCATGCCCCGAGCGGAAGGGCAAAGATTTCATAATGGAGGAGCGATCCGAGCGCTGCTGAGCCTAGCAGGGTGGTGGCGCAACCTCAACGGAGAGCATACCGACCAGGCTAGGCTCCTTTTCCGAAGTATCTCTCCAAAAAACGCCGGCCGTGATAGAGCCAATTGAGATCTCCCTGCCGAAGATAACCCCCGTCTCTCAAGCTAGCTAGCCTTCCCCCCTTCTGGCGTCTACAATCAAGATGCTACTCATCTCGACAATACTCGAAAAAGGATCGCCTATGTTACCGACTAAAGCCTACGCCGCCCTTGCAGCAACATCCCCTCTAGCTCCCTTTGATTTCAACCGGCGCAACCCCGGGCAGCACGACGTCCTGATCCAGATCCTCTACTGCGGCGTCTGCCACTCAGACATCCACCAAGCGCGCGGCGAATGGGGAAACTCTGTATTCCCGATGGTCCCAGGCCATGAAATAGTCGGTCGTGTGGCCCACGTGGGCGGTGGAGTATCTCGTCACAAGGTTGGTGACCTGGTCGGCGTTGGTTGCTTCGTCGACTCGTGCCGCACATGCGCAAGCTGTAGCGATGGGCTTGAGCAGTACTGCGAACATCACCTCTCACAGACCTACAACGGCACAGAGCAAGACCGGAAGACCCCTACCCAAGGTGGCTACTCATCTCAAATCGTGGTCGACGAACGCTATGCGCTACACGTATCGCCTTCACTCGATCTGAAGGCAGTCGCTCCCCTCCTCTGCGCTGGCATCACTACCTACTCGCCACTTCGGCACTGGAAGATTGGAAAGGGCCACAAGCTCGGGGTCGTAGGGCTCGGTGGCCTCGGTCACATGGCAGTAAAGTTTGGTGTGGCCTTCGGTGCTGAAGTGACCGTTATCAGCACTTCACCAAAGAAGCAGGAGGATGCTGCTCGACTCGGAGCTCACAACTTTTTGCTCTCAAGCGATAGTACCGCCGTGGCAAAGGCCGCTAGTCACTTTGATTGTATCATCGATACCGTATCAGCACAGCACGATCTCAATCAGATCCTCACCATGATTCGACGCGATGGTGTGATGATCCTCGTGGGCGTACCTCCAGAAGCGCCGCAGATCCACCCATTTTCACTGATTCCGCGGCGTCGAAGCATCGCCGGCTCAATGATTGGAGGAATTCGCGAAACTCAAGAGATGCTCGACTTCTGCGCTGAGAGGGGAATCGTCTCTGATGTTGAAGTGATTGCAGCTTCAAAGATCAACGACGCCTATGAGCGAATGACTCGCAACGATGTGAAGTACCGCTTCGTGATCGATATGGCGACGTTATAGCGACCGTGTCGTAGAGACTATCGCTAACTGGAATAGCAATCGAAGCAAGGGCGATATTCTCCACCGATGCACGTAGCCCCGTAGGGGAGGTCGGCATGAGACGCTATCTATAGCCCTTTAGGTACATAATCCTACATTCGGCAGTTACGATAGTTTAGAGCGTTTAACAGATCAAAGAGTGCGCCACACTCCATTACGGATCCCCGTGCTATTAAGAAATAGCGCTGTTTGTCTGCTTGTTTGACCTTGCCGGAACCTTCCGCAATGTTGAGCACTATCGAGAAAGATGCGCGCTTGAACTGATCCAAGAGTTCCCCGCTTTCTCTAGCAGCGAAGAGATAAAGTTGCTCGTTCGGGTACGTTCACGTTCACGTTTACGTGCACGTGCACGTGGAAAGGGCGCTATGTATGAGCCAAAACAAGGGTTTACGTTACCTCTGTGCTCGTTGGCACCCACTCCATTCCACGATGAGACAAAAGTGATTTTAGTCAGATGCGCCATTTTCAGACTCGCAACTGCCGAATCTAGGATGATAGTTTAACAGGAAAAGCTTGTAGGAAGCGCTTAGTGGCAGGTGGTATACTCTTCGAGAGCTCTTGCGGGTTCGGTTTTAAGAGAGGTCCGCGTATGGAAGAGGCGAAAGGCCACGCAATCCTGGACGCACAAACGATAGACGAGTGCGTCATCGATCAAGACTGGGGCGCCTACTCCGCTCAAGACCATAAAACGTGGGAGACCCTCTTCAATCGTCAAATAGCCACACTCAAGGGGAGGGTCTGCGATGAGTACTTCGCCGGACTCAAGAAGCTCAACCTCGTCGCTGAGACCGTACCCGATTTCGAGAAGATGAATCAAAACCTGCGAGCAGCGACCGGATGGGAGGTTGTCGCTGTTCCGGGACTGATAGCATCACGTCCCTTTTTCTCTATGCTGGCGAATAAACAGTTCCCAGCCGGGACCTTCATTCGAACCCCTGAGCAGCTCGACTACCTTGAGGAGCCCGATATCTTCCACGATATCTTTGGGCACGTCCCCCTTCTTTCCAACCCGTCCTATGGTGCCTACATGCAGGAATACGGACGAGCGGGACTCGCGGCGATGGATCACAAAGGGGTCAAATTCCTTGCTCGGCTGAATTGGTACACGATCGAGTTCGGATTGATTAAGGACAACGGCACGATCAAAGCCTTCGGCGCTGGGATCATGTCCTCGTACGGAGAGGCCAAGTACGTGATCAACGATCCCTCTCCGAACTTTCTTCAGTTTGAGTTAGAACGTGTCCTTCGCACCGGCTACTACATCGACGACCTCCAATCTTCATACTTTACCATCGACAGCTTCGAGGCTTTATTCAAAGAGTGCATCGAGCGTCCCTTTATTCCGCTCTATGAGTCGTGTCGGAATAAGCCCAGGTTGAGCCCGTTTGATATCATTGATTCAGACAAGGTTCTCAGAAAGGGAACTGGGGAATACTGGAAAGCGTTCCCAAAAACGAAAACAGAACTCAAGTGACAGAGAAACAATGACAGACCTTACCACAAAGCGGTGCTCTCAGTGCGAGCCCGGCACCCCGTCCCTCAACGAAGATGAGCGAAACGCTCTGGGCAGAGACGTTCCCGAATGGAAGGTTATCGAGGGAAAGAAGCTACGCCGCGAGTACACGTTCAAAACCTACATGGATGGGGTGGCGTGGGTGCAACTGGCGGGAGCGATCTCAGATGGAGAGGACCATCATCCCGACATTCATATCTTCTACAAAAGGGTCGTTTTGGACCTGTGGACCCACACGGTACATGGACTCAGCGAGAATGACTACATCCTCGCGGCTAAGTTGGACCAGAGTTACACCTCGTTTCCCGGAAAGCGGTAGAGGCACTTTGTCCGAGGCTTATAGCTTAAACCTAAAAACTCGTGTCAGTCACCAAGGTATCTCCTGAGTTCGACGTTCTCTTCGGAGTGCGCTTATGTTTTCGCGCAATAAGCTACTGTGGCGTTCGGTAGTATGGTGCCTATCGAGCGCCCCGATACCGCCTACGCCTTCGCCAATCCCGCTTCGCGGCACCGCGCCCCGTTCCTTGTGGACGGGCCTCTTTTAATCGACCGATCAGTTCACTGAGCGGTTTATCAAGCGTGGGTTGTATGTCGTCTCGGCGCTCAATCGCTTGTAGCACCTCCCCCACCGTTTCAACGGTTGAGAGACATCCGTGACGTGGCTCTTTGCGAATTTGATCGTACAGCGATCGTCGCGATGAGCGGATAACGAGTCGCGGTAATTTCAAGAGCCACGCGTTTCTCCACCAGAGGGTCTTGGCCTGACTCCAGGTACCATCCAGAACCACGATACCTTCAAGCTCTTTCAAAACTTTATCCTGGTCCTCCCGAGGTTCGCCTCGTTTATCAACCACGAATAGGGACCTATCTTTTGGAAGATCCTCGACGCGAACGCTCCCAAGATAAAGCACCCCCCACCGACGATTCTCAACCTCTTCCCGGCCAAGTGCTTTCTTGAAATTGGGCCACGAGAGTCCGGTGCGAACCACGGTGCCCGCAAAAGATGCCTGAAGGATAGGAGCGGTTCCGATATCAACGCCGGGCTCCTGCGGATGCTGCAAAATAAGGAGTTTCGTGCGTGCCTTGATAAGCGAGGTGAACTCGCACACACAGTATGGAAATACACGACCACAGGTGGCGCACGGTGTCTGCTCTTCAAGGTTCGGTTGTGAGTCGTATGTGTCGTTCGTATCCATAGAGATCCTGTACTTCAGATCCGCTGATGAGATACCGCGCTAATCCGCCTTATTCGGCACGCCCCAATTCAGCTTAGTGCGGAGGATATCAAAATAGCTCTTGTCAGGCGAGATAACGAACCGAACGGTCTGCCTCGCCTGTGTTATACGAACACAATCACCTGACTGGAGTTGTTGAGAGACCTGTCCATCGATCGTGACCCACGCGTCCCCCTTGTAGTGCGGGAGTTTGATACCGACGGTGCTTGAGCCCGGTAGGATTAGCGGGCGGTTCGTGAGCGAGTGCGGGCAGATCGGAGTTACGAGAAACACACTGAGTGAGGGATGCGCGATCGATCCACCAGCGGCGAGCGAGTACGCGGTCGAACCGGTCGGTGTCGCGATAATGATTCCATCCGCTCGAATACGCGCGACATCGTGTTCATTCACTGAGAGATCCAGTTCAGGAAGGGGTGAACGAGCACCCTTCTGAACCACAGCGTCGTTGACAGCTTGAGATTCAAATATAACATCGCCCTCTCGCACAACCTGAACATAGAGGAGCACGCGCTCTGCTGAAGTTACCTCGTTATTGAGAGCGTTCTCTACAACAGTGAAGAGCTCTGAGGGGCGAACCTCCGTCAGAAATCCGAGGTTTCCAAAATTGACTCCAACGAAGAGCGGAGACCTTCCCTTCACGTAGCGAGCCGCACCGATCAACGTTCCATCCCCTCCCAGTGTGACGATCGGGTCAGCTCGCTCAACGATCTCCCGATGGGAGAGCCCTGGAGTTGGCAGGTTTAACGACGTCGAGGTTTGTGTATCGAGATCGACCTCAAGTTGGCGGGTGGCGCACCACGCGATTAACTCTTTGGCGAGTCCCACCGCCTTCTCACTACCAGCCCTTGTGACTAAACCTATCCGACGTGCCATCTCTTACGTACCTTTCATCCGAGCTTTCGCGTGCTGTTGGTCACCATCAGCCAGCAAGACGCGCAACCGCTCATCTCCGACCTCCCGAGAACGATACTCCCGCCCCGCCGTAGCCGCCACAACCCTTCCTGGACCCGATACTACTGTATCATATCCATGTGACCACGCCTTTCCCTGTTCTTCCGGAAGCATGGAGGATACCGTAACCGGCTCATATCCTGAAAGAGAAAGTGCCGTATTACCAAGAAGATAGAGGATGTACGGGGGAAACACTATCACCGCCCCTAAATTGACGGCGGCATCCCCTAACCCCGGTCCATACGCGAAATTACTCCCGACCTCTCCAAGCACGGCCTTCGCCTGATCGTTGGACATCGGCCTCCCCACAGCCGACATCTCGTCGACCTGAGAATTCGGCTTCTCCTTAATCACTCCGCATCCGACCGCGAGGGAGGCCACCGCACCTAGAACGAGGCGACTCCATGACAGATCTCCCCTCTGCCCTTCACGGAGGAACGCTTTCGATCTGGAATGTGATAGAGGAAGAACGGCGATCATGCAAAGGGGTATACAGAGGGAACCCCCCTATGGTGCACCACTTGAGGCGCTACAAAAAGATATGAAAAACAAACGCTCTCTTTTTGCCCTGAAGTGTACTACGCAGCCATCTCTCCATTAACGAGTACGTCACGGGCTAACTCCCCGCTAACCCTTGTTACAGCGCAAACTAAACCAATCATTGAGGGTGCGATTATTCGTCAATTGAGCGGATCCGCTGGCCTACAGCCCTGACGTATGGGCCAGCGAGGGAGCCTTCCCCGAACACGCCCAGGCGGCCAATAGCTCTGATACCAACACCGCCCGACAAACACCTCAGGAATCCGAGCTTCAAGGTGCCGAATAGCTCTTTCTCACCTTCAGATAAGGGCTCCCCTGACCTGCTCTTATGAAAGATCCGCGCACTGAGAACGGTTGTAGCTAGGTTGTCGGCAAACTGATGAGAGGTGGCAGCAAGATCCTCTTGCTGCGTCGTAGGGACGACCAAGTCACAGTGGTAACGATACTTAGGCTTGTCATGTGAACTGAGGAAGAGTACCACTTCCGTTGCCGCCAATTCCTGATTCAGGTTGCATCTGTATCCCCAACCGTTAGCCAGCAGGACGGTCTCGTCGTGGCCTCGTAACGCTTCAAGCTCCTCCCTCACCGTTCCGTGAGAGCCTGCCACTGAGAAGACGTATGCCTTTTGTGGCTCATAGCCCTTGCGGCTATCAGGAAGGTCAACAAGGGTTCCCAAAGCGGAAGATGGGGGCCCGGATTTTGGAGGAACGGCGGAGACCTTCGCTAGAGCCTCGGGTGGCCTGTTTGGTAAATTAATATTCGGAATTTGTGGAAGAAAAGAAATAATCGGCACCTCGAAAGGAGCTACTGGGGGCCGTGACTCTTGGAGGACCCGTTCGTGTCCTGCGCTACGTTGTTTTTGCATTTCGTGCCCCATCTTCCTACTCCCCTCCCTCTAACGCCTGAAAAAATCTACGGGCTATCGCTTCCTTCTCTTCTGCCGTGTAGTCATCAGTGGCAATAAGATAGGCGACCTTGCGCTGAATCTCTGCGATGATCTCCTCTTTACTACGCTTTTCCTCTCCGCCCATGAAACTCTCCTTCGAATTACCGTTTCCGACACTACCAAAACCGGCGCCCTAAGCAACCACCGCCCACGGTCGCGACCTGTCGGTTTAAGATGGCTTGTGTGCCCGCCTCAAAACACACACGAGGGATGGAGGGGTGCTACCACCACACAAACCTCGATATGGAGATGTGGTCCGATTGACGCGCTTCGTTACCGAGCCGCGGCCTTTGCGCGAGAGCCTCGAAGCATCAGCGCGCTGCCCAGTGTTATCAGCACCAGAGCGATCATCTGAGCTTCGCTCATGCCGCCGGCAACAACGGGGTTCACTCGAAACCCTTCGACGCACAGCCGCTCAAGCGAAATAAGGACCAGGTATACACCGAAGCGCTGAAAGCGCCCGCGTAACGCCGTGGGGCTCACCTCAATTCTTGAAAGGACCCACAGCACGAGGAGGGATATCGAGGACTCAAAGAGTGGGGTTGGATACACAAGCACTCCTGGAGGGGTGGGCACAATTCCGGTGGAGTACGACATCCCCCAGAACCCGGTGGTGGCGATTCCGTAATCGCCATCGCCGGAGAGTTGGCATCCGAGACGCCCTATCGCGTATCCGAGGGCGAGACAGGGCCCGAGCGAGTCACAAAATTTTCCGATGTTCGTCCCGTCTCGCCGCGCCAAGGAGAGAACCACCACCGAGCCGATGATGAAGCCACCGTAGAAGGTAAACCCAGCACTGGAGAGGAACGCGCCAAGGAGGTCATGTTTAACCTCGCTCCAGTTCTCCCCCATATACCAAAGGCGAGCGCCGAGGAGGCCGAAAAATCCCGCCGCAGTAACGTAACGCTCCGCGAGGCGAGGATCTAACCCATATCGTTTAAAGCTGATCGCGAGTCGCACAGCACCCGCGAAGAGGGCCAGCGCTACCATTAAACCGAAACTTCGAATCGGAAGTGGGCCGATCTCAATGAGCGTTGGTATCATAAGCTACTTGAGCAACGAATTAATAAGATATCCAACGGCTGGGGAGTCCCATTCACGCGGGCCCCACAAACGAGTCTGCGGTGTTCCATCCGCAGGGTCAGTGATTACCATTACCCGGTGCTCCCCGTCCAAGATAAAACTTTCGGGGAATCCCTTCACCTGATACTGACGCTTACTCTGGGCTTTGTTGTCGATAATGATCGGATAGGTGATCCCAAATTTCTGGATCGTCTCTCTTACGTTCTCCTCAGTGTCGTCCACCGCTATGCCGATGACCTGAAAACCGCGCTCCTTGAACGTTGCGTGAAGGGACTGAAGGGCCGGCAGCTCCTCAATACATGGGGCACACCAGGTGGCCCAGAAGTTAAGAAGGAAGAGCTTGCCGTTGATGTCGTACAGCGCCAACGGGGAACCCGTTGACGACATGCCTTGAACGTTCGGAGCGCGATCCCCGGGGTTGATCCCACTGCGTCCGTCGGTGCACCCAATGCACCCCACGAGCGCCGTCGTTATCAGCGCCCTTAGGAGAAAGACCATGAATGGTAACTCTCTTAGTTCTGAGTCGAAGTATTAGTAACGGACGGAAGCTTGCCGTACTTCTTCTTGAATCGGTCTACACGGCCCTCGGTGTCGAGAAGCTTTTGCTTGCCGGTGTAGTATGGGTGGCATTGAGAGCACACACCCACACGAATCTCCGGAACGGTTGCGCCGCAAACAAAGGTGTTTCCACAGCCGCCGCAATAAACGGTGGCATCGTAATACGTTGGGTGAATATTCTCTTTCATAGCGGCGCAAGGGTACTGTACAGGCATTTGAGTGTCAACATTTGGGGGGAGCTCAAGAGGCTAAATAACGTTCCTCCCGTCAGTTTTTCACGCCGCATTCGCTAAAAACGCCTCGATAAAACCCTCGGGAGGAAGTATCCCCCGGCGGGTAGTCATATCCATAAAAACCGATTCGATTCTAGCCTCTACGGCTACCTTTCCCCGTTCATTCAATATCTTCTGTCCGATGATGAGGGTTTTGCCGTCAACCGTGAGGTCCTCACAGGTTATGGTCACCTTTCCCCGCTTAACCTCCCGTTTATACTGCGCGGCCACGGCCGTAATAACGGCGGCCTGGCCTCGGGCCAACAGGACATCGTTAGGAAACCCGATGTGAGCCATATAAGCTACCCGAGCCTGCTCGAAGAGGTAGAAACATTGGCCGTGGTGGACGTGTTCATAGACCGGCGCCACCCACCGATCATCGAGCTCGACCTCTATTGAAAACATTTTAGCCCCCTTGAGTCACTCACACGCATCTAACACCACGTGTTTACCAGACCTTTCGCCTCTCTCAAAGGCGCCACACACCCTACTTCGCCCCCTGCGCTTCCGCCCGAACCGTGATGTATTACCCTTATCAATCGTCCCCAGGATGCACATGAAAAACGTACACACGCTCCGCATAGCCAAGGCACTTACCCTTCTCAAAGGTGCGTCGCGCAAAGAAGCGCTCGTCATTTCAAGCAATCCCAGCGTGATCCGCTCACGGGACACCCACTACCCCTACCGACCGAACAGCGACCTCTTTTACTTTACCGGCAGTCACGCTGAGGAGCTCACCTTAGTGCTTAGGCCCCACGCGACGGATCCCATCGTCCTAATCGCCCCCCCAGAGGATAAGGTTAAGAATATGTGGGAGGGGGCACCACCTCCGATTAAACCGCTCGCAAAATCGCTCAAGGCATCCCTTCTCACCACCCACGAGCCGGTAAGGCATATCGTGTCCCTCCTTCGTGGACACGACGCCGTCTACCTCCAATCGATTGAGGGCACACCGAGCGCGGGCGTAAAACAAGACCTCTCATCTCGAAGCACCCTCCTCCTTAGAAACCTTCCCTCGACCCTCGTTGAAGTCGAGCAGTTCACCGCTCGACTTCGACTCTTTAAGGACCCGAGTGAGGCAACTCGGATCAAAGAGGCCGCAGCGATCACCGGCGCAGCGTTGCAACACGTCCTCCCCCTGATTGAGGCCGGGGTAGCGGAACGTGAGATCGGAGCCTTCATCGAATACTTTTACAAGGTTCATGGTGCCGAACCCGCCTTCGGAACGATCGTGGCGAGCGGCGTGTCGGCCGCGACCCTCCACTACCGCTCCCTCTCTCGGAGGTTAAAGAAGGGAGAGCTGCTCCTGATAGACACCGGTGCGGAGCTCGGTATGTACGCGAGCGACATCACCCGCATGATACCGGTTGGCGGCACAACAGGTCCGGAGCTTAGGGATCTGTACGACATCGTGTTGCGAGCCCAACTGCTCGCGATTAAGAAGGTGCGCGCCGGCGTTCGTATGAAGGATGTCTATACCGTCGCCGCGAAGGAACTCACCTACGGACTCAAATACCTTGGAATTCTGAAAGGTAACGTTTCCCAGCTCATGAAGAAGGGCGCGTTTAAGCCCTATTTCCCACACGGAATTGGCCACTCACTTGGAATCGACGTCCATGACGCGACCCCAGCGGGACAGGAGTCGGTTCTAGAAAAGGGAATGGTGATAACGATCGAGCCCGGTCTCTACTTCCCGAAGCCAACCGGTCCACTCCCGGCGTGTGGAATCCGGATTGAGGATGACGTGCTGGTAACCGCTGGCGGTCATGAGGTGCTCACGGCGAACGCCTTCACGAAAGACCTTGATGAGCTCGGGATGCTCATGTCTCGATAAGGCGAACAACCGATCGAGCTCCTCTCACACGCTCAACGTGAGCGTGGAGGATCCATAACGGGCACCGGTTGCAGGTGTATTAGCCAACGACACGAACGCCATCGAACCCGTAACGGGACGGATCCGAGAAGATCATAGAGAGCGCTATGACGCGCGGCACGAACTTACGGGTCTCCCGAGGGAAGCGACCGTTTCGGGAGAGCTCCCAGAAGTCACTCTCACCTTCGGAGGTCATGATCTTGTTTACAGCGCCACTTCCGGCGTTGTACGCGGCGAGCGCAAGGTGCCAATCTTGAAAGTTCACAAAGAGATCTCTAAGGTGCTTCGCGGCGGCCACGGTTGAAAGCTTCGGGTCGAGGCGTTCATCCTGCTTCTTCCCCACCTTCAATCCATAGTTACGGGCGGTAGACTTCATGAACTGCCACATCCCCCGAGCGCCGGCTGGACTCGCGGCTCGTGGGTTAAAGCCACTCTCCACCGCGGCGACAGAGAGGAGCTCCGTGGGAACTCCCTGCCCCTCGAATACCTTCTTGGTAGCTTCATAGTGATGGGCGTTATGGTCGAGGATTTGTAAGACGGTCGAACGCTCTCGAGTCATGAGCTTATCGAGCTCCTCTTGAACCTCGGGGGTCACACCGAATTCAGGTTTTGGGAGAACACGGGTCGATAGTCGGGTTAACTGAGTTGGAGCGCGCTTCGTGGGTTTGAGCAGAGACTCGGTAGCGGGGGAAAGCTCCACCGAACGTCCCCGTCCGAGCAAGCCGCACCCGGTAGTAACGGTCGAAATAAGGACCATCGTCACAACGGAGAGCGCGACTCGAATCAAGCGGTAATAAGAAAAAATACCCATAGGTGAAAGGGAAGTTGTGTTCATACGTCAACCTCGACCGTAGGAGTACACCCCAATCCGAGCGGGAATGGCAAGCGCCCGGGCTCTCCCTGCGTGGCAGCAGGTCGCTCAAAAAACCCTAACTTACTGGAATTACGAAACCGCAACAAAACAAACCGGCGTTCTCGTCAGTCGAACCAAGTGCCCCTCTAAGAGCTTTGCTCAATCCAAGACCCCAACCGGTGCATCTTATCGAGATAGTGCACCGTTCCATCAGCACGGGAAACGGCCAGGGGAGAGGGGTCTCATGGAATGAGGAGGAGTATGCGCACCACGCTCATCGCAATTTGGAACACTCTATCAAATGGATTGGGGGTCGGTCGTGTCCTTTTGGGTACGATCATCTTGGTCATGACCGGTTGCGCGACCAGCAGCTTTAACCCCTCTACGACTGAGAGGTGGTTACCCGATGGATCCCTCAGCATCGTGCGCCCTCTACCACGACTTAACCTCGTATCAGAGGCGATGGCATCTCCGAAGCAGGAGGTCTTTACCGACCCGAAAGCGAGAATGCGAGTTCCGGAGGAGCCTCCATCAAACGACCTCGTGCCGAAGCTGACTATCGATACGACCAAGCACACACTCACCCTCTCACGTCCGGGCGAAACCCCGATCACGATGAAGGCGCAGGGTGCCTACTCCCTTACGAAGGGAGCGTACACCGTTGCTCTTAAGCAAACCGACCCGTTGTGGTACGCGCCACCGACGTATTTCTTACGTCGAGGGATGAAGGTTCCGGCGGACGGAAGCAAGGAGCGGTTCATGCGGGGCGCTCTCGGACACCAGGCCCTCTTCTTTGATAAACAGCTCGCGGTTCACTCCGGTCCGATCTGGAATGAGGAGATCGGGGGGGTTAAGCTCTCTCGCGAAGACATGAATACGGTCTTTGAGACCGTTTCGGTCGGAACCGGTATCGAAGTGCGGTAACTTATCGTGCACGTGCACGTGAACGGGATGACCCGCCTGCATACAGAAAGTTACCCCCTCAACTCGACAAGACTCGCAAAACCGGGCACCATGCTGCCACATTGTTCTTTTGAGTAGACGGGTTATAGGTGCGCCAGCGGCGCACGGCAGGGGTACATATATATGAAGTATGAGAAGCTTGGCGGTGGATTCATCAAGAAACGCGAGAAGCGAGTCGTAGGACTCTTCATCGATGGAACTGGCCTAGACCGTGCAACGCGTCGAATCAACCGCAAAGTGGACATGGCCGCCCTCGTTCGAGGTGTTACCTCAGGGATCGCCCCCGTTGTCGCCCGTTACTATACCCTTGTTCCCTATGAGGACGACTCTCGGCAACGCGCCTTCTTGGACGCAGTCGCCCGAGCCGGTCTCTCAGTCATCGTCAAACGACTTCCCCCGAAGGGAATTACCCGTCAGGTCAGCGTAGACCTTGAAATGGCTGCGGATATGGTCGCGTTCGCGCACGGACTCACCTCCTTCAGCAAGGAGAACGAGTACATGCCGGCTGATGCTCCACTTCGCGCCGCCGCGATTCATACTCCCGCTCAGTACGTGAGACGCCAACAAGCAGAGGAGACGGAGACCGCAGAGGACAAAGAGCAGGCACCCGTTGAGACCATTCCTGATATCAAAACCGCGCCACGATCTATCGTCGTTGTATGCCCTAGTCGGGAGCTGGCATATCCCCTCTCACTCGTGAAGGATATCGCCGCCGACACCACCTCGGCTGACTTTGGACAGTTCAATACGGGAGATATCCTGAAGTCCGCCCAAAAGTGGATCGATCTGTCAGATTCCGAGACCATTTGGCGGGACTAGCGAGGTGGAACGAGGGGTTTCTTGTGGTGAAGTGAGGGTCCGAAGACCTCAAAACGAGATCGGGTGGGATGAGTGACCCGTTACACGTATCACGCCCTCCCCAATGGTGCGCGGATCATTCGTCCGACCGCTGCCACTATCACAGGAAAAACCCGCTGGCGGTCACGCCACGGGGGTGTTTCCCGTTGACCTCTCTGATATGGTGTCCGATACTCGGCTCCCCTAGCATTTCGACGTAGCGCTCCATGGAAAAACTCCGAAAGTATCGAGATAAGCAACGAAAGGATGCTCCTCGATCCGCTCCTCCCGGCGGGCGAGTCATGCCGCAGGCCCTTGAGGCTGAAGAGTCGGTGCTTGGTGGTATTCTCCTTGATAACCAAGCTATCAACATCTGCCTTGAGCGTATCCGCGCCGAGGACTTCTACAAAGCGAGCCACCAAACTATCTTTGAGGCGATGGTCTCACTTGCGGATAAACGCGAGCCGATAGATATCATCACCCTCGGACAGCAGCTCCGAAATATGGGGCAGTTCGAAAATATCGGAGGATCAACCACCCTCTCCTACCTCGCCTCCTCAGTACCCAACGCGGCGAACGTTGGGTACTACGCCAAGGTCCTCAAAGAGATGGCCATTCGACGGCGCATCATTCACGAGTCAACAGATATCATTAACTCAGCGTTCGAGCTTGAGGGAGACATTGAGGAATTCATCGATGGCACCGAGCAGCGCATCCTTGGAGTATCCGATTTCAAAACCCAGGGAGCTTTTGCTCGCGTGAGCGATGTGGTCCAGGACTCCATCCGACTCGTCGAGAAGCTCTACGATCAAAAGGAGCCGGTGACGGGAGTTCCAAGTGGGCTTATAAAGCTCGACAAGATGACGGCGGGATTCCAGCCATCGGACCTTGTTATTGTTGCAGCTCGTCCCGCGATGGGGAAGACCGCGCTCGTTCTTGGTTGGGCTCAGTACTGCGGTATCCAGTATCGAAAACCAGTAGCGCTCTTCTCTCTTGAGATGTCGAAAGAGCAACTCGTTCTCCGAATGTTGTGCAGCGAGTCTCGCATCAGCAACTCCGCCGTTCGAACGGGAGAGCTTACCGAGAGAGATTTCGCTCGAATTGTCGATGGGGCGAGTCGCATATCGGAAGCAGACATCTTTATCGATGACACTCCGGCGCTCACGATCACCGAAGTTCGCGCAAAGGCTCGACGACTTCACCGTGACCACCCGCTTGGGCTCGTTATCGTCGACTATCTTCAGCTCCTTCGGAGCCCGGCGTACAGCCACTCCCGAGAGCAGGAGATCTCTGATATATCACGATCGCTCAAGGCGCTCGCTAAGGAATTGAGCGTTCCGGTCGTGGCGCTCTCACAGCTCAACCGTTCCGTTGAGTCTCGTAACGACAAGCGTCCGATGACATCCGACCTTCGAGAATCCGGTGCTATCGAGCAGGATGCAGATATTATCATGTTCATCTACCGAGATGAGGTCTACAATAAAGAATCTCCAGACAAAGGGGTCGCCGAGATCATTATCGGTAAGCAACGTAGCGGCCCGACCGGTAGCATCCGAGTGGCGTTCTCTGGCGAGTTCACTCGCTTCGATAATCTTGATGAGTCAGAGATGTCGATGATGGCGGCTAACGACTCCGATCCTGATCCGTTTTAGTCGGCGCCAACATACCCTGAGCAGAAATAACCTGACCGAAACTAAAGCAGGGTCTCTTTACGAGGCTGGGCTCGTGGCTTTGAGTAATTCACGTCGCAACGCGGCTGGCCACGTCACAAGCTCATACGGCTCGCGCTCGGCGTAGTGAATCGCGCCCTCTTTCAGCTCTTCTATCTTTTCAGGAGTCGCCTCTGTCCTCGCGGCGTCCGCTGGAACGTTTATCTTCATGACCCACCATGCGGTGTTGATCTCCTGCGAAAGTTCAGGAGCCTGGGTGAGCCGACCGACCGCGTTGTCCTCTGCCTCTAACGCGGATTTCAAATCGCCCCTCGCGAAATACGCCATACCGAGAGCGTGAAACGTTAACGCCTCTCCGGCGAGCGGTTTGTGGGCTTGAATGAAATCAATCACCTGATCAAAGAGATTAAGCCCCACTAATAATCTCGCGTGAGCTGCCACCTGCTGCGGCGTCGGAGAGAGTGAAAGCGCCTCAAAGGAATAGCAGATCGCCTCCTGCTCATATCCAGTTCCAAAAGCGATATTCGCGATTGAACGTGCCATGATCGCGGCTCGCGGAGCATTATTCGCGGACTTGAAGATAGAGAAGGCCTCCTTCAACGTACGCTTGGCTATCTCATGCTGTCCCTGAGACTCCCTCACCTCAGCAAGCGCGTGAAGGTAGTGAGGGTTACGCGGCTCCTTAGCTAGCAATCCCTCAAGTATCGAGAGCGCCTCATCGCTCTCTCCCGATTGATTAGCGATAACAGCGAGGTTAAAGGCGATTCGATCGTTCGTTGGCTCAAGGTAATACGCCTGTCGAAAACGCCCTTCAGCGTTAAAGAGCCGCCCCTTGTTCGCGAATGTGAGCCCCTCGCTCACTAATCCTGCAACCCGAAGATCTTTACTAGAGGCGAACACCTCTTGTTCACCATGTGCTCCTGGACGAGAGAGGGAAAACTTCGTGTTATCGCGAGGTATCGCACAGGAGGTCAGGAGGGCCACCAGAGCCGCCATCGGCGTCGCCATCCGAAGTCGTCGAAAGGGTGCCGGAGAAACTAGTTGTAAGGACCTTTGCATCGTGAAGAGGTTACCACTTGGCGCCCAGAAAGATAAGCGCCCCTATCGCCGCTACAGCATAGGTAACTTTATCCTGAAGCGCAAAGACCAAAGGATCATCATGTACGAATCCTCTGCGAGCCAGCAACCAGATACGGCTAATCCAATAGAGTAGGAGGGGACAAGCCATCCATATGACAGTAGGACTAGCGTAAAGCGCCGCGACCTCTTTTCCACTGACGTAGAGAGCGAGAACCAATACGGCGATATATCCGCTCGCGGTTCCGAACGAGGCGACCTGCTCCATATCGCTCACCGCGTACCCCCTTCCCCATGTGCGGTGCTCCTTGCGTTGTT
This sequence comes from Pseudomonadota bacterium, assembly GCA_039799965.1. Taxonomy (GTDB): domain Bacteria; phylum Bdellovibrionota_C; class UBA2361; order UBA2361; family OMII01; genus OMII01. Next base: position 8,750 of record JBDLRS010000062.1, on the reverse strand, counting down.
GAAGCACAAGCAACTCAGAGAACCGCTTTACGCAGGCCAAGCTGAAAAAGATAAACATCGAGAGACCAAGGAGCCACTGCGAAACATGGATACCGGTCGCGACACCACCACCAACGATACGGATGGTGTAAAGGATCGCGAGTAGGATCACATCAACAAGCGCCAAGGCTTTGAGTCTGTATGAATAGGCAGATGTAAGTATCAAATAGATACCTAGTACGATCGAGAGATCGGGTTGAATCGCCAACGCAACCGCGAACGCCGACACAAAAAGGAGAGGCGCGAGGGTCAGTGCGTACGAGAGAGGCAACACTCCTGAGGCACACGGACGCCTCTTCTTCCGGGGGTGCCGTCGATCCGCCTCTAAATCGAGCAGATCATTGAGGAGGTAGACGCCAGAGGCGCACAAAGAAAAAGCGAGGGCCGCAGCGGAGGCCACGAGCCAACCCTGCGCGTTAAATACCTGATGAGCGAGAACGAGGGGAGCGAATACCAGGATATTCTTCATCCACTGATGAACCCTCAACGCTCGCAGGAAAACCTTGAAGGTGCACTGCGCCTTCTCAAGGATGACCGCGTCGGGATGCCGATTCTTAACTCGGGCGATGAACTTCGAGCTCGAAGACACGCACACCACACTCGCCGCCTCGCGCCACACATCGAAGTCGGCGTTTGAGTCACCGATATACTCCCAGGCGCTATCTCCGACAAATTCTCGGATAGCCGTAGCTTTAGCCCTTCCCTTTAGATTGAGGGCCCCATCGGATCCGATAACTCCACTCACGAAATCAAACTGGTCCGCGAGTCTCTCAACGAGACGGGTATCGGACGCAGAGGTCAACATAACTCGTTGCCCCGACTCCGCTGCGGCGCGGAGGTACGACACGACTGCGTTGTTCATCGGCAGAGTTTCTACAGAGAGCCCCCCCGACCGCTCAGCGAGCTGGTGCTTAAGATGCGCTCGACCTCGAAGCAACCAGAACGGTATAAAAAAGAGGATCCAGATATCCTGCTTGAGCGCGACTAGGAGCGATTCATAGAGAAGGTCTGTTGCGATTACAGAACCATCAACATCCGCACATACGACACTCGGTTTTTCGGAACGTTTCAAACTCTCACCATGCATACGAGACTTCTATCGCAAGGATTACCAATTGTCGTCCCCACACCTCATTGCAAGAGACGAGGTAGCACTCTTCGTTACACCTTAGAAACTCCAAACGCCGTTCGCGACAAACGGGGCGTTATCAGGTCCCTGTACGTTTAGACTCTTCGAGAAGTTGAAACGGCTCACCAAGTTAGGAGAATCCTCACAACGCGCGCGGCCCTTAACCTTTTCTCCATATCTGCCGCCAGATTTGCAGCGCCATCAAACGTTATGGGGCAAAAACAACACCATGCGGAACTGCGTTTTACAACAAGGCGAGATCCTGACGATTGCCACGAGAGGTCTCGCCGTTTATCTTTCACCACTCGCGTCTCTACCCCACATTTCGCGGGTCTCCTCGTGGCTCTTGGGAATCTAAGGTAGAGGCTATACATACCTGGTTTTAGGAAGGTGCTCACGTGAGACGTTACGAGTCATGGGGTCGATACCCCAAAATACGCGACCAAAAAGTTTTGTCCGTATACTCGCTGAAAGGCCCTCTTCCCCTTCCCGAGGATGATCGCTCCGTTCTCCCCTACGGACTCGGGCGAAGCTACGGTGACAGTTGCGTAAACGACAACAATGCGATCATTGAGACCTCAGCGCTCTCTAACTTCATCGCCTTCGATCCAAGCACAGGTATTTTGCGCGCAGAGAGCGGGGTAAGCCTTGCTACGATCCTCAAGGTATTCGTACCGAAGGGGTGGTTTCTTCCGGTTACTCCGGGGACTAAATTCGTGACACTCGGAGGCGCGATCGCGAATGACATTCACGGCAAGAACCACCACCGAGCTGGAACGTTTGGGCGCCATGTAACCCAATTCGGTTTGCTTCGCTCAACGGGCGAACACCTTACCTGTTCACCAACCCAGAATGCCGATCTCTTTAGAGCCACTATCGGAGGACTCGGTCTCACAGGTCTTATCTCGTGGGTTGAGATAAAGCTCATCCACATACGATCCGCGTACCTCGACACACGCACCATCAAGTTCAGAAACCTCGATGAATTTGTGGAGATCTCTCGAGAAAACGATCCCATCTACGATTACAGCGTGTCCTGGGTGGATTGCACGACCGAAGGCGATCAGCTCGGGCGGGGTCTCTTTATGGCGGGAAATTTCTCTGAGCGAACGAAGTCGAGACAACCCCCATCGCTCGCGATACCGTTTCCATGCCAAGCCCCATCATGGCTGCTCAACTCCTACTTCATGCGGAGCTTCAATACCCTCTACTACAATAAGCAGTTCAGCCGAAGCGTTGACGCGCTCACACACTACGAGCCCTTCTTTTATCCACTCGATGCGATCATAAACTGGAACCGAATGTATGGTAGTCGGGGATTCTTCCAGTACCAATTCGTTGTGCCATTCGACCAGAAGGGGGAGACGATAAAGGAGATATTCCGTCGCATCACGCGATCGAAGCGAGCCTCGTTCTTGGCGGTCCTTAAAACGTTCGGGGACCTCGAATCTCCAGGAATCATGTCCTTCCCTCGAAAGGGAATTACCCTCGCGCTCGACTTTCCAAATGATGGTGCACCTACCCTCGCGCTTATGAACGAATTGGACACGATAGTTCTTGGTGCCGGCGGGTCCCTGTACCCAGCCAAGGATGCGCGCATGAGTCATAAGGGGTTCTTGGCTTCCCATCCCCGTCTCGCGGAGTTCGAGCCACATATTGATCCACGTTTCTCCTCAAGCTTTTGGCGTCGCGTAAGGAATTAATCATGAAAAAGATAGTAATTATTGGGGCAACCTCAGCGGTCGCGACCGAAACGGCTCGATGCTTTGCGCTTGAGGGAGCCGAACTCTTCATCGCTGGACGCTCTGAGGAGAAACTTGAGAGACTGGCGAACGATCTTCGATGTCGCGGAGCGGCGGTCGTCCACACCGGGCTGTTTAACTCGCGCGACCTTGCCGCTCACGACCAGCTCTTAGAGCAAGCATTCCACAAGTTGGGAGAGATAGACGCCGCGCTTATCGCTCACGGAGACCTACCGAATCAAGCTGAATGCCAACGGGCATGGGTGGAGACTGCGCGAGCTCTCGAAACGAATTTTCTGAGTCCTGTCGCCTTCCTGACCTGGCTCGCGAATTACTTTGAGACACGGGGCAAGGGGAATATCACGGTCATCTCCTCCGTGGCGGGAGACCGTGGACGCCAAAGCAACTACATCTATGGCTGCGCCAAGGGGGCACTCGCGGTGTTTCTGCAAGGCCTCAGGAATCGGCTCGCGCCTCGCGGAGTATCGGTTACCACGATCAAACCTGGATTCATCGACACCCCAATGACCGCTCACATCAAAAAGGGCCCCCTCTTCGCCTCTGCTGAGGTGGTCGGAAAACGGATATACAAGGCGATGAAGAGAGGGGAGTCGGTGGTCTACGCCCCGTTCTTTTGGCGCTTCATCATGCTCATTATCATTCACATCCCAGAGTTCGTCTTTAAGAAGCTCAAGCTTTAGCGGTACGAGTTATCCTTGCCTCATGGATCTCCAACGCACGATGGCGTGAAGACCCGCCGGCACTCCTCCGACTACCGATTCTCAATTTCATCACGCCGAAGCAATGCACGGACGTGCGCACGTAGCAAAGGCGTCCGCTCTCAGCGCCCACTCATACGAGAGCCTCAAACCAACCTCAAGCGATATCTGCGGTGCCCAGCCGAGAGACGTAACCTTTGAGACATCGAGAACCTTTCGTGGAGTTCCATCAGGCTTACAAGGGTCAAAAATGATCTCGCCCTTAAAGCCAACAACCTTAGCCATCGTGAAGGCAAGGTCTCGGATCATGACATCCTCCCCTGTTCCCACATTAAGTAACTGAGGCTCGTTGTAGCTCTCCATCACGGTGAGCGCAGCCTCGGCGAAATCATCAGCGTAGAGAAACTCCCGTCTCGGTGAGCCTGTTCCCCAAACGGTCACAGAAGGCGCTCCACTCCGAGCGGCTTCGTGAAATCTGCGCATCATTCCCGGGATAACGTGGGAGTGATCAGGATGGAAGTTATCGTTCGGGCCGTACATATTCGTTGGCATCACCGACACAAAGCACTTCCCGTATTGCTTGTAGAATTTCTCACACAACTTAAGCCCGGCGATCTTGGCGATCGCGTATCCCTCATTAGTTGGCTCAAGGGGTCCAGAGAGAAGTGCCTCTTCTGGAATCGGTTGTGGGGAGAACTTGGGATAGATGCAGGAGCTTCCCAGATAGAGGAGCTTCTTTACATCATACCGTGCGGCAGCTTGAATGATGTTTGCTGAGATCATCATGTTCTCGTAGAGGAAGTCAGCTTGATGAAGTGAGTTGTGGAGGATCCCTCCGACCTTTGCAGCGCATACAAATACGAAATCGATCTTCTGCTCCCTGAAGAATTCCCTTACCGCGGTCTGATCAAGGAGGTCGAGCTCTGAGCGGGTTCTGAGAACGAGGTTACTAAACCCGTAGGCTCTCAGACGACGAACGATCGCCGAGCCTACAAGCCCCCTGTGGCCAGCCACAAAGACCCGGGAATCGTGCGTTAGTGTGGAGAAAACCCTCAGAGAACCCATGCTCCCTATTAGATGGAGCCAGCGGTCTTTGAGATTCAGGGAGGGGCGAGATAGCAACAAGCTGTCGTTTTTTTAACATTATTGAAGCCTTATGCAACTTAGTACGGCTACCTTGTTGCACCATTATTGGTATAAGACCGATAGGACTATAGTTCCAATAGGAATCGGATCTGCTTCACCAGCAATCCATCCGCTCTAAATTTCTCACAGAACATATCTGCGCCCTTCTCAAGGGCTGAGAATTCGATATCCTCGCCACACGCGGTAAGCACGATGACCGGAACCTCTTGGGCATTCCACTCAGCATCCAGCGAGCGTAGCGCCTTCACGAAATCGAAACCGTTCATGTTTGGCATCTTATAGTCAGCGACTATCACGTTGAACGGACGCTCCTCGGCGAGATGAAGCGCCTGCTCCCCCGAGTCAGCGGTGATGACCTTGTAGCCCGCTCGCTCGACCATCAATTGAAGCATACTGAGTTGATCAGGATCGTCGTCGATGATTAACACGGAATTCTGGCGCGGCTTCTTAGGCTTGACGTCGTACGAATAATCCCAGTCGCCAGCGACCTCCTCGGCGTCTACCTCGATACCGCGTGAGGCGCCGTTTCTCTTGTTCCCCCGTGCGTGACCCATAGTAATACTCCCGTGATATCCGTGGCGTGTCGCGACACCGTGGAAACCGTCCTTCCGTTCGGCGCCTTAGCATTCACAATCGACAGGAGTGGTGCGCTCCTTTCGGGACTAGCGCCATTTTTATCCGCAAAATGGGACTCTTTTTACGCTTCTGAACCACTCCGATCTCAGAAACCGAGGCGCCGTTGAGGTGGCACTGGCGAACCGTATCCCAGGTAATTGACTTTACCTATCCGGTTGTTTTAACTGAGGGGTTATGGTTAGTGATGGTCGTTTCACCGAGATAGAGTGATTCCTCTCGTTGTGATCACGTCAGCTCACCAACCGGGGATTCGCACCGTACCGTACGGGGAACTCGTATTCCAGGCGAGAGATATGGGCTCTTAGGTACGGATCGTAGCCCCGCCCAAAGACGTAGGAGATGCGTTGCAACCTCGGCGCGTGAATACGTCAAAAAGCAGAACTTCGGCGCGTTTTTTGATGAGAAATACGTGCTCTTTTAAAACGTTCGGTGACGGAATGGCAAAGAGATTCGGGATCGCGATAATCGGAGGGAGTGGCTACGGCGCGGGAGAGACGATTCGCCTCCTCTCGCTCCACCCAGATATCGAGGTGTGCAGCGTCTCATCTCGTTCCCACGTGGGTACATCGGTCTCATCAATCCATACCCATCTCGCCGGTGTTACCAACCTCATCTTTGAGGAATCTCCGAATATGGAGATCCTTAAGGGATACGAGCGAAGCTCTGTCATCCTGGCCATGCCGAGCGGACTCGCCGTCCCCACTCTCGAGAAGCTTCTTAGGGATGGGTTGCCTGACACGACATCCGTTATCGACCTCTCCGGAGATCTTCGACTCACCAACCAAACCGAACATGAGAAATTTTATACTGAGGTGCCCTTCGCTCCGGAGGTGCGACATCGCTTCTCCTACAGCCTCCCTGAGGTAACCGGCATCCATAGTACGGCCCGCTTCATTACTAATCCGGGATGTCTCGCGACCGGAGCGATCCTGGCGCTTGCACCTCTCCGCGGTTTCGAGCTTGAGCGCACCGTTATCGTCGATGCAAAAACTGGAACCTCCGGCGCGGGGCGTGAGCCTCAAACATCGATGCACCATCCAAGTCGATCTCTCGATTTCACGGCGTATAAAGTGTTGGCTCACCGCCATGAGCCAGAGATCGTGCAGGCGCTCGGCGAATCGTTCTCCAAAAACCACGCGATGATGTTCGTTCCCCACCTCATACCAACTTCGCGTGGGGAATTCATTACAGCCTACGCAACCCTCAAAAACGGGGAGAGCGAGGGAACGGTCCGTGAGGCTTACGCTTCGTTCTACCATGACTCACCCTTCGTGCGGCTTCGTACCGCACCCCCTCGTCTCGTAGATGTCATAGGTACCAATTTCTGCGATATCTGTGTCACAGTTCGGGCCGGACAGGTGTGCGTGATGAGCTCGCTCGACAATCTCGGCAAGGGTATGGCTGGGCAAGCGATTCAAAACCTGAATATCATCTTCGGACTTCCGCAAGGACGAGGTCTTCTTCACGCGTCGTTAGGCCCAGTCTAGGAGGGATGTATGAACAACCCGATCGCCACCACGATTCTCGCTTCGTATCCAAAGATCCAAGGTTTTAAGGAAAAGACGGTGCTCGTAAAGTACGGCGGTGCCGCCATGGAGGTCGAAAGCACTCGACACCTCGTATGTCAGGAGGTGGCGGCGCTCTCGGAGTTGGGAGTGAAGGTCGTTGTCGTGCATGGCGGCGGTAAAGAGATATCGCGCATGATGGAGCGAGTCGGACTCATCCCCCACTTTATCGATGGTCTCAGAGTGACAGACCCCGAGGCGATGAAGATAACGGAGATGGTGCTCTCGGGGACTATCAACAGCGACCTCGTATCACGAATCACCCGCTCGGGGGCACACGCTCTGGGACTGACTGGGCGTGATGCCCGACTTATCGAAGCACAAAGACTCAAAGGCAAACACGGCGAAGACCTCGGTCAAACGGGAGAGGTCGCATCGACTAACATCGCTCCGATCCGCGCGGCGTTGCAAGGCGGCTTCGTTCCAGTCATATCGCCGGTAGGGGAAACCGATCAGGGAGAACCGCTCAACCTGAACGCTGACTACGCCGCCGCCGCCATCGCGGGTGCGCTCGGTGTTGAAAGCTGCGTATTCCTCACCGATGTCGCGGGGGTAAAAAAAGACGGAGAGGTCCAGTCATCACTGACTCATGCTCACATAGACCACTTAATTGCGGAGGGAACCATCACCGGTGGGATGATTCCGAAAGTGCAGTGCGCTCTGAGGGCCCTCGAGGCAGGCTGTGCTCGCGCCATCATTTGCGAGGCCTCTCGCCCCCTTATCATCACCTCTGCCATCACCGGCAGTGAGGCGAGTGGAACGACGATATCTTAGTATACCGATCGTTTCGTTGATTTTTGAACAGGTCGTCCATTGGGCCGAAGCCTAACCTCTTTTCATGCGCGAGGCAGCTCTCCCATTTGCCTGAATCCCCATTTTAGCGATATCCTCTCCATCGCTACCTCCACTCGATTGTATCTGGAGATCTGTATGGGTCGTATCTTTGAAAAACGTAAAGACCGCATGTTTGCTCGCTGGGCGAAGAATGCCAAGGCGTTCACCAAGCTCGGCAAAGAGATCGCGATCTCGGTAAAGCTCTCTGGCCCACATCCAGAGAGCAATCCCCGTCTCCGTATGGCTATTCAAACAGCCCGCTCCCTCAACATGCCGAAGGACCGAATCGAGGCGGCGATCAAGCGCGCGAGCTCGAAGGACCAGGCGGACTTAAACGAGATAACCTACGAGGGCTTCGCTCCTCACGGAGTGGGACTCTTCATTGAGGCCGCTACTGATAACGCGACCCGCACCGTAGCGAACGTGCGAAATATCCTTACCAAGCACGAGGGTAACCTCGCTACCACCGGCGCCCTTGAGTACATCTTCGAGCGGAAAGGCGTATTCAAGATCACTCCTCCAGCGGGAGATCTCGATGATCTCGAGTTGGATCTTATCGATCATGGACTTGAGGAGATATTCGAGGCCGATGACGGACTCCTCATATACTGCAACTTCAGACAGTTCGGCGACCTTCAGAAAGCACTTGAGGCTCGCGGAGTTGAGGTTACAAGCGCCTCCTCTCAACGCATTCCCTCAAACTATATCAAAGTTACCGCAGAGCAGGAGCAAGAGATCCAAAAGATCATCGACAAGCTCGAGGAGGACGACGACGTCCAGAGTGTGTTCCACAATATGCAGTCGGAGGCCGAGTAACTATAGCAGGGTGGTGAAAAATGATTTCCTGTTGCGCATTTCGATAGTTTGACTGCAACTTCGTTGGAGCCGCCGAAAAAATCCTCAACGTATCTCAGTGGATACGCCTCCGGTTTTTTCGTCG
>JBDLRS010000061.1:0-5714 GCA_039799965.1 Pseudomonadota bacterium | reverse complement strand
ATCCCCCAGGCTTGTATCCGCCATCGATGCCGAAGCTCGCCAACTTGCTCGGTTGCTAGTTTTTCTGTGCCTTGGATTATTGCGTTCTCCGACTCGCAGGGCACTCGTGTATCTATAGTCCGACTTATCAGGATTTTGCCACCTTGGGGCGCTGAGCATGTGCATTCTAGTTTTCAGGCTTTTTTGGTCCTTTTTCGGCTCTGTTCGGCTCTGTTCGGCATTAGCCCCGCTTCAGGGGTAGAGGGGTAGGGGTAAAGCCCCGCTTCGGGGTAAACGGTATCAGTTGTGGAGATCCACTGGGTGAGCGAACATTAAGGGGGGGACTCTTTTCGGGCAAGTTCTGATAAGGTCCTCATAGGAAGAACGGATCGGCATACTTCATGGACACATCAACGTTTCTTAAACGCTCCCTGATCTTTCAAGCGGAGCTTCAACGTAATAGCTATCCTAACGCGTCCACATTAGCGGAGTTGTGTGGCTGCTCCCGGAGCACCGCCGTTAGAACGATCGATCGATTGCGGTATGAGTTTGGAGTGCCGCTTGAGTACGATGATTCGCACCGGGGCTATTACCTCGTGAAATCGGACTTTTCGTTCGCCTCACTACCACCGGGTCGAGATGAATTGGTGGTGATGATCTTGCTGGGTGAGTTGCTCAACTTAATAGATGATGGATCACTGAGGAGCGCGGCTTCAACCTTGTGGGCGCATCTCACCAATGGCAGGTCCGATGTCCATTACGATCTTGAGCATATTCGAGGGAGATTCTCCTCCGAGACCACCTCAGTGGCAAAACTCGCTGATGTCGATCTATTGCGCCTTCTTGATCTCAGCCACAAGGGGCAACCGGTGAAGGTTCGCTATCGCTCGCCATGGCGCCACGAAGAGGATAAGGAATATACGGGGTTGTTTGTGCGCTTTCACTTCTCTGACGGAATACTCTACGCAATGTTCGAGGATACCCGTGGTCGGCACATCGTGTTCAACGTCTCGTTCTTAAAAGAGATATCGGAGCTGGACGCTTTGCCTCCGCGGTCGGCTACTGAACAGACCGCGTCACCCGCGAAAGACTATTGGTTGGAGGGATTCGGTGTGTGGTCCGGTGCGGAGCCTTTAACCGTTGAGGTGGCGATCCTCGCGCCCGCTTCTCGGTACTACGCGGCCCAAACGTGGCACCCCGAGCAGGAGGATAGTTGGGAGGGTGACACGTTGATTCGTCGATTCCCCGGTATACCGTCCCCAGAACTCAATCGTCGAATCTTAAGCCTTGGTCGGTTCGTTCGGTCGGTGAAGCCAGAAAGTATTCTTGAGGGACTGCAACAGGACGCTCTCCACCTTCATGCCCTGTGTAATGAACGATAGGGTTTGCACACGAGCGAAAGCTCCGTTGGTGGTCTCCGATTCCAAGAGCAGCCTCGGCGGGATACGATTTCTTCGTAGTCGGTCACCGAAGAGGGAGTGATGAGCGCTGATCTGATATGCTTTGGGCTCGACGCACCGATAGTCCCTCCGAACACGGCGGTAGACTAATTTTTCACCGGCATGCCAGATATTGGAACATGAGAGGTCTTGATTTTAGCCCGCACCCGGGGGCTATTTCTAATCTTCAAATTGGCCGTTTGTCTGGTATCCAAGTGGAAGATTAGTTAGAGAGTTTTGCACACGAGCGTTTTGAGCATCTTCGATGAGGTCACCGTGTAGCCCGAAGCCTACGGCGAACGGGCACCTGTCAAACTATGAACGTGAGTGGCTGTGACGCTTTACAACCACTCCGCTCACTACCCTGTTGTTCAGGTTGAGGACCCAGTAAGCTGTATGGTCAATCGAGCAAAAGGAATTCGACTTCTCCCCTTTTTCCAAGGGGCTCGAGCGGTAGCACGTCGGTGCGCCGGTATCCTTGCAAAGGTTCTCGCAGCGGGAGGAACTGCAGGCGCGGAGGTTCCTCAGACATTGAAGGTAGAAGTGTTGGGGATGTCGCTCGAGGACCCATGCCAGGGAAAGCGCCATGGGTGGTGTAAGGTCTCCATCGCGAATCTCTCGGAGAATCTTGTTGACCGGATCTCGGTCTCGCTTACCCTTAAACAGGGTAGTGGAGGGACCATACTCACCGTTGAGCACACATACGCGGTGCGCATTGATAGCGGAGAGTTCGTCGAGGTTAATCTGGATCTAGGGGTCGTTCCGTGCAACGAATCTCAGGCAGGTGTCACTACAGAGGTACGCGTGCTTGCGTCTCGTCACGTTAATAAAAGGGTGCCGACCTACATCTTGCCCGACTCGGCGACCGGAGTATGTACGATAGAGGAGCCGTTCGCTCTTTCTCGAGATATATCCTTAGAACGGATCGACATCTCGCTCTCAAGGAATTTTCTTAGAAATAGGGGATGGGCTCGAGTGATGTACGTTATCGGAAATGATACCGGGATCGCCCATAAAGGGTTGGTGTTGCTCACCCGTTTTTATTCCATGCGGGGAGAGTTGCTTGGGGAGGAGGCTGAGACCTTTACGCTTGGCGCGCTCGGGTCGAGTCGTGTAACGACCAAGGTAACGTTGCGACAGGCTCGTGGGTTAGGTGCCACCCGGTTCGAGGCCGAGGTAGACGGATTTGAGGATATCGGTTGTGGTACAGGTTCGTTCCACGAAACTGAGAGGGCGGCTGGCGCAAGCACTCAGCGACTGGAGACTTGGGAAGGTGAGGAGGTCAAGGGGGCGTACTGGATTAACTGGCCTTCGTAGTTTGCACCATCGTTTGGTAGCTCGTACGTCGAAGCGTGTTTTGGTTATGCAGCCGGGGAGATAGTCGGCAAGACGATGCTTGAGGTGGTCGGCGCAAAAGCCTGGAGGGTTATTGGCGCATTGATAGAAGCGGTGATCTGGCTCACCGTATGGCGTCGTTACGGGAGATCTCCAAAGAGCGGTATATGGATGCGCTGCATCTCCGCCGCGGAGAGGTACATTGCCCACGCGCGCCGGTCGTACACGAGTGGATAGTATTTTTTGATGAGGATCGCTTGCATCAGAAAAGCGGAGAATATCAACAGAATGATCCCCTCGGCGCGAAGCCGAGTGCGGGTCAAGACCAGTAAGAGAAGGAGTATCGGCGCGCCTCCACACATGGCGAGACCCAGGAGTGTCACCTCAGGAGGGCTCGGCCGGTGACCGCGGCGGGTTCCGGCCACGAGAAAGAACATGATAGCTGTTATGAAGTTGATAGCGGGCAGGTATGCGAAGACCGGTGGCAAGAGGAAAAAAGTTGAGAGCGCGTACGTGGTCGCAGCGACAAGGAGAGGGGCCACAAAGCTCGCCGCTATCTCCCTTGACTCGAAGAGCCGAGGGGCCTTTTCGTTGAGAAGAAACATCTGTATCGCCGCGTACCCTTGCGGGGTTCGCACGACCTCAAAGGAAACCCGTTGGCCGAAGAGAGGAGAGGTTCGATGCCAATTAAGTACGTCCCCTTCTGTAAAGGAGATCGCCTGTACGTTTCCATCAGGAAGTACCAGTCCCGTATGAAGGGAGAGATCGTGTGAGACTATCGTACCAGCGAACGGCATATCCTACTCCTCCCAATACTTTAGGTGAGATTCCCTCTCTAAAGCAACGTGTAAGGGGCTAGGGGGAGTATAAGAGGGCATAATCACGTCAGGCCCGCACAGCCTTAGTTTCGTCGATTGACCCTCTTTCGCAGCAGCGCGAACGCTCTTTGGAATGGAAGTGTGTAGAGCTTGAGGGGATCTCCATAGAGGTGATCTTCACCATCCCCGATACCGAACTGAATCGCTTCTCGCTCCTTGGGGATGTAGAGGGAGCCGAAGAGATAATCCCATACAGCGAAGATAAATCCGTAGTTTTTGTTCCAGTGTCTTTTAGCTTTGCTGTGATGAATCTGGTGTTGGGCCGGGCTTATAAAGATCGTGCTGAGGAGGGGCCCGTATGAGAGCCAAATATGGGAGTGCCTCAAGTTATAGCCGGTAAGGAAGAAGAGGTAGGAAGCGATGCCGATCCCATAGACGGTGTAGAAGGAGATGGCGGGAGAAACGAAGAACCGAGCCAGAGCGTCGGCCGTGCCCGTTAATGCGCCGATAACGCACATGGTAAGGATGTCATCGAGGGGATGCATTCGATACACGGTCAAGGGGGTCATGACCTCCGCGGAGTGATGCACCTTATGAAACTCCCATAGGATGGGAAACCGATGCATCCAGTAGTGCGTAATGAAGGTACCGAAATCAGCGAGGAGCGCCATGATGATTGAAAAAAGGATCGTCGTCCAAAGAGGGGAGATCGACGTTAGGACGGTGGGTGAGAATACCGAGTCAAGAGCCGCATATAGATTCGCGGAGATAAAAAAACCGATTCCGATAAAGGGAGCCAAGATAAGGGCGTAGAGGCACGAGTTAATGATGAAATAAATGTAATCGACCTTCGCAGAGGTGTGGGTGTACACTTCCTTAGGGAATAGTCCTTCGAGGACTCCGATGGTTCTCTTGAGGGCGCGAGCTTGTCTGAGGTGCACAACGACCGCGATCAGCAGGCTGGTTGCTAAATAAAGAAGAAAGGTGCGACTGCTCGGATTCGTAAAGCACTCCAGCGGAGCGAGAGCGATGGTGGAGGCGGGTCTTTGGTAGTCCATGCGATTCGAGGTAGTGTACTACGATGATCAGATCCAGACGAGCCATAGTACTTGCCGGGCTCAGTCTCGCCGGTGCCTGGGGCGCCCTTGTAGTGTATGGACCGACTTGTCCTCTGTGCAAGCCCTCGATGGTGAGCGCTCCCCTCCAGGAAGCCCCGAGCGATCTCCTCGCCCCAAACCCTTTGCCGATCTCAAGCACAGTTGAGCTTGAGAAGATGACGTGGATGGATGTCCGCGATCGGATAAAGGGTGGCGCTTCTCGCGTAATTATTCCAACCGGTGGCATAGAGCAAAATGGACCGTTCGTAGCGCTGAATAAGCATGACCTCATCGCGAAGGCGGTAAGCGTTCGTGTGGCTGAGCTCCTGGGGAGCACCGTTGTCGCTCCAACCGTGTCATTTGTGCCGGAGGGGAACTTCAATCCCCCGACCGATCATATGAGGTACCCAGGTACCATCTCGCTCTCTTCAGCTACCTTTCAACACCTTCTTGGAGATATCATCACAAGCTTGAGCTTGGCGGGTTTCAAAGAGATCGTGGTTGTGGGGGATAGTGGGGGGAGTCAGGGGGATATCGTTCGCGCGGTTACGCAGCGAACCCCGGAAAACACAAACGGCGCCACGGTGCGGTATGTGTCAGAGTTCTACAACTATGATGACGTGCGGGCCTTTCTGAAAGAGCAAGGTATCAACGAGACCCCCGAGCCATTTCATGAGGAGTTGGCCTTTTCATTGCAATTGATGGCGATCGATCCGGAGGCCGCGCGGTACGAAGAGCGAATCCGAGGAGCGGGCGCGACGCTCGGTGGAGTCTCCCTGCTCGACAGAGAGCGGTTAACAGCGCTTGGTCAAGAGATACTCCACCGTCGCGCCGAGCAGGTCGCCTCGGTGCTGAAGGGAGCTGGGTAGATACAAAAAGCTGAAAGGGGATCCCTCTCGCTCTCTTGAAGATGGTGTATGGTCTTTAGCAGGGTGGTGAAAAATGATTTCCTGTTGCGCATTTCGATAGTTTGACTGCAACTTCGTTGGAGCCGCCGAAAAAATCCTCAACGTATCTCAGTGGATACGCCTCCGGTTTTTTCGTCG
>JBDLRS010000060.1:0-42115 GCA_039799965.1 Pseudomonadota bacterium | reverse complement strand
TGTTCTTTACGTCATTCCATACCAGTTCATCAGGATTAACCTCTGGGGCGTAGGGAGGCAAAAAGAAGAGTCTGAGCTTTCCCTCCAAAGATTCAACAAATTGTGCAACCTTCTTGCTGCGATGCACTGGATGACGGTCGAGAACGAGGTAGATACTTCCCGAAGCGCCGATAAGAAGTCTTTTCAGAAAATCAATAAAGACCCCCACCGTCAAGCGCTCCTTTGTAACCATAAACCGCAACGCCCCCTGGGGACTGATAGCTGAAATCATGTTCAAGGAGAAGCGATTTCCTGTTGTCGGCAGAACAGGTCGATTGCCCTTGAGCGACCATGTGGTTCCTGCGTGAAAATCGGACCGAACCCCTGATTCATCGCAAAAAAAGATAGCGGCACGAGCCTTCTTAGCTTGGCGCGCAATTGAGGGATAGTCCCGCTTCATCCATTTCTCAACTAGCGTAGGATTCTGTTCAAACGCCCGGCGCAACGGCTTTTGACAACTAAATCCAAGCTGCGCAAGTAACCTGCCAATAGACGCAAGGGAGAGACGCACTTTCAACTCTCGTCTAATCAGCTCTTGAATCATTTTGCGAGTCCAGAGTGCGAATGTAAATCGAAGCTGCAGCGGGTTCTTCGTCGCTATAATTCGATAAAGCCACCTCAATTGCTTGGCACTCAAAGTCTTTGGTCGACCCGGTGAGTACTTTGCCCCAAGCCCCGCCATGCCTCCATTTCGATACGCCGCAAGCCACTGGTAGAGCGTTACTCGACTTATCCCAAGCTCTTCGTATAGTTCCTCAGGACTCTCGCCTGCTTGCACACGCATTACAGCGCGAAGCCTAAACTCCGCTAGCCCCTCTCGTCCTAACCGCCGTATATCATTGCATCGCATGCCATAACTATAGCACAGTTTCGAAATTATGTAAGGGTATTTATGAACTGAGGAGTATATCAACCTGTGGTAAAGGAAGAGTTGTAGGATGAAAAAGGTGTAACTCATCTGCAGTCACACTCGCAGAAAGCCTCTGACCAATCTTAGCTGAAACGTCTTTGGCTAAGGACTCATTAAAATCCTCATGGAACGCAGTGCGCAGGAACAGCTCCACGAGGTGATTATTGATTGCCGGTATTCCAATCACCATGTTCAGGTGGTACCGAGAAAGTATCTTCGAGAATTGGGGAATCGTAAGATGGTCTAATCGCCTTTCTGGGAGGCCTAGTGGTCGCATACCTGATTCCAAGGGTACCGTTTCGCTGGCTGCTGGTGATCCGTTCAAAGATTGCGAGCTTCCTTCGGCGATACCACGATCGCCAGAACCCAGCGCCGCCTGGTCTGCAGGCGTACTATCTGAGGGTTGTTCCGCACCTCCCGAACTCTCTCGTTTTCCTTTAAAAGAACTTTTTTTATGACGATCACCACAAGGTTCCATAAGAGGACATTACAATAGTGCCAAGGAGCGAAACTCTACCGTGCCCCCAACTCCATCTCAAGCGTGATTACCGAACCTTACCGAACAGGTACGATCACATCATTGAGGTACCATCTATTTTGAGCCATATCGCCCCTGATCCAACCCGCTACTTTCCCTTTTTCAAGGGTAAAGTCAGTGTGGAAGGTTACTAACCCGCCGCATATTCCAGCATACGCAGAAGAGCGACTTGAGAGGCGAATACCACGAGAAGCGTGCATTGAAACGCTGCCTTTCGTGTTTTGTGTTTGAAGATATGGATGCCGGCGAGGATCCCCGGGCTGCCTCCCAGAAGCGCGAGGACGTAGAGAACGACCTCAGGTATTCGCGGGGCTTCGGAACGGGCAAACGACTTATCGAGCCCCATACTTCCCAACGCCGCGATATTCACTCCGATCAGAGCGCTTGTGAATATGGATCTATCCGCAAACCACCACGCGAGCAGCGCGGCTAAAACCGCTATGCCACCACTCAACATCCCGAAGAATAGGTATGGTCTCTGAACTGATTGCCCCATTTTCGATCCCTGCTAGCGAGCCCACTCTTTCTCTATCGGGCATCTGTCGTTGTCGAGCAGATAAAGGGAGAGATTACTGCCCCATATGGGAGAGACTATCCACAATATGGGAAGGGGCCAATCCGTTAACGATGATCACGGCGAGAATCGCGTAGATAATCACACGCTCTCGTGGAAGGAGTTTGGTCTCACTGTCATGCCCCAGAACCGGCTGGCCCATAAAGACACGGGCAAAGAGGCGAAAGCTGGAAAATCCGTTGAGCGTCAGCGCTACCGCTATAACTGCGGCTAACAGGTTGTGATGCCCCACTGCCTGTCCAAGCAGAACCTCCTCTTCAATAAAGCCAAGGGTTCCCGGGAATCCTACAAGGGAAAGTACACAGATCAGGTAACACACCGCGATTTCGGGGAAGAAACTTCCGAGTCCAGTTGGGACCATGACCCCGCGTACTCCGAAGCGACTATTCAACAGAGCGCATACCCCCAACAGGCCAAGCGTTGCTACAACCGTATTCACACCATCAAGGATCGCTGATGTGAATGACGTGGCATCGAGCCCAACCACACTAATCGCCATCAAGCACACATGACTCAGATAAAGGTTGCCTGGAATACGCTTGAGACGAGACTCCCCAAAGAAGAGGAGAGCCGCGTACAAGATACCAACGACCGGAATACCTACAAACACAACGGAGTGATGGTTGTAAGTGGACACGATGGGGGCGTAGACGCGAAAGAAGAATAGCAACCCCATCTGAATACACATCATCGGCAGAAACACCGTAGCTCGAGGACTACTAAAGAACGGCAGCACCCAGCCATGAAAGGGAAACAATCCGAATGAGATCGCCGAAGCAACGCATAGGCACACCACGTCTACCATTCCCCAGGTAGCGGAATACGGCAGAAGACTCGATTGCTCCAAGAGACGAAGAACCAAGCTGACGCCCATCGAGAGAAGCGCGATACCTTGGTACACCGTGAAGCAACGCGCACGAATAAAGCGCTGTTCATCATCGAGTAGATTCTTACTATTGTACCACATGGAGAGCACAAACCCGATCGTAAGAAACATCGCGATGACAAGAAACCATTCGATCTTCTGAACATGAATGAGTCCGAAGATAAGCGCCTGCATCGCGAACACCCGACTCATCCGGACCCGAACTAATGGAGCCGTAGGACAGAAAAGGATGGCGGCGATGAGAATGCCAACCGAAAGCAACGAGAATATATACGCGGCGTTGAACGAAATGTACGATATGTAGGTTGCGGCGGGAGCTATCCGCAACGCGAGATCATCATGCGCAGGCAGGGTAGCGGAGGAACCGACCCCCCTGCCTCCCAATAGCAAGACCACGAGAGCAGCCACAATCGTGACAACCAGGGCAAACCCACGAGTATAGTAGAGCTGTCTTGACCGCTCTCTCCACAACTCAATCAGGGAAGCGACACCGAAGAGCGCACACAAAAACCAATATGAGCCAATTATACATGAGCTACTCACGAGTGCCTCCCTTTCCTCGGTTGCCGGTCGTGAAACCTCCTCCAAGGAACACCAACCATCGCTCCTCTCCCCTCTGAAGAAGTCGAGAGACTCGCTCAAGGGTTGTGACTATATCGCTAGGTCCGGAAGCCGCCCGAAGCGCGAGGTCGAACGAGAAGCTGAACAATCGACCTTTACGGGGGCGAGCTATAAGGAGCGGAAGAAGTCCGGCCTTTGCTCTATCGATATCGTGTTGATGCGCGTCCTCGAAATCAACAAACTGATGGATGATAGACGAGCACTTGAGGATCTGATACGTCCTCAGAAAAGCGTGTCCGATACAGTGAATAATCGCCACCTGATGCCAACCGAGGCTGATCTCGATAAACATGATACCAACTTGAGAGAGAGAGGCGTACGCGAGAGCGCTCTTCACATCGCTCTGCACCTGGCTCAACAACACGCCGTACACGCACGAGACGAGGCCGACACCCGCCATCACCGCCAAAACGGGGACAGGCACCATGAGCTCGGAGCGCATCCGCAAAAGAAGAAACACTCCAGCATGAATCGATAGGCCCCCGTAAAATATCGCGCTGGAGGAGGTAGGACCCTCCATCGCCCGAGGAAGCCACGAGGAGTAAGGGAACTGCGCCGACTTACCCATTGCGGAGAAGAGAAGCAGGAGCGGAATACCATACGCAAGCTCCTCCGGTAGTTGATAGTGATGCGATCCAAGCTCACCAAACATATGCCCCGGAAGGGTAGCGGCGATCAGGAAGGATCCCACAAGCAGCCCGATGTCCGATATACGATACGCCCAAAAGGCATGCAGCGCGTTATCTATGGTCTCGCGACGTAGGGTGAAAAAGGAGATGAGCAGCGCCGAGGTGATACCAACAAACTCCCATCCCATAAAGATGATCTGAAATGAGCTACCCATAAAAACGATCAACACGCCCACCAAGAAGAGCACGATAAGATAGAAGAATCGGAAGAATCCTGGATCGCGATGCAGGTAATGCCGAGAGAATACCCCCACGATGTTGGACAGCACCGTCGCCATCAAGACGAACCAAACATTCATCCCGTCGAGCTGAAGATTGAAATCGACGGAGTGATGATTACATGAGAACAAGGGGTGGTGCATAACCGCCATTGGGATAATGCGGCCCGTGAGGAGATACTCCCGCACAAATGCCACACTCACCACAAAGGCACAAAACAGTGATACCGACTGCCCCGTGGCCACTACACCCTTGATTACATTCTCCCGCCCCTTGAGAGGGGTCAATCCAAGGAATGAGAGGCACACGAGGGTAACCAGGGGGGCCACGAAAACTACCCCCCCGATAAGCTGTAGAAGTGAATGATTCATGTGATGCCCCTCCCCCTACCTTATGAGCGGAAACTCAAGATGCTCCCGCTTTCCGACCACCCATGGCAGTGATGAAGGTATGGACTTAACCTCCGCGGCTTGCTCCTCAAATGGAACAAAGGTCCCTGTATGGTCAAAATAGTGCAGTGAATTCGTTTCAGCTGAGTAGGTCATGACGGACACCCAGTGATTGCGAAAAACCTTCGCTATCTGCGGTTCACACTCAAGTAATTCCCGCAATCGTTCCGGTTCATGTTCAATCACGACTAAGAGACGAACCGGCTCATGAATCTCGACCATCTGTGCCGGCAGTCCCGTTCGCAGGTCGCTGCAGTAACCTGTCATAAGACCAAGAAGGGAGGTCACGTTGTGAGGCAGCTTCGTTCCAGCACCATACTTTTGGTTATCAATAGCTGAGAAGAGGTACTCAAGGTTGATCCCCATACAGACCGGAACGATCGCTCGTAAGAGCGTTCTAAGCATCATAATGTCGGGATCTACGGTCTTGTCGTACGAAACCAGGAAGGCGCGCCGATCTAGGAAAATGCCCCGTGTTATATCTCGTCGTCCGACAAAACAGAGCGCGTTCGTAGCGTGTCCATACTCCGGCCGAGGTTGCGCTATGTGATGCGCGCGCGACTCGACATGAGCGATAGCCTCTTCCACCGTTGAAACCTTGGTATCATCGAAACGCCGACATCGCTCAAGTGCGTTCCGAGCGCGCGCCTTTTCAACGTCCATCTTGAAGGTATCAAAGATCTTCGAGTTCGCATCGTTGAGGTGCTCAAGGTCAAAATACTCGACCTCGTCCGTACATGTATTATGGAACGCCCCCAAAAATGTGGTGTTGTTGGGAATCTCAACGCCAAGCCCCCAAAGCTTCTCCCGAACATCCTTACGGTTCGCCATCGCCGCAAAAACCCGTGGATTCATTCGACCTGGACGACCTCCACACGCTCCACAATCGTAGGCGGAACGGAAAGGATTGTTCGTACTGAAGGACCCGTGTCCCATGATAACCACAAGGGGCGCGATACGTTTCGACAATCCCGTGGATACCAAGAGGGTTCGGACTCGGTGAGCCATCTCGTCGAGTGTAAATCTCCCCTCTCCTACCGGATCATCTTCCTGCGCGAAGATGATCGCGCTCTCGTCCGCTGGATTTAGTAACGTTCTCTTCAATAAGAGTTGGAAACGATGGGTCAGTCGGGGCGCGAGGGTTGCAAGCGAGAGAGGAAACAATGCCAGTAATCCCCCGAGGGCAAGCAACCATCCTCGGACCAACGAGCGAGATTGACTCTCCACGAACATATCGAGATCCGATCTGAGGGTGTTGAACTTTTGAAGACCAAATAACCGCTGCTCGGAGCCCCGCTTCGGCCGAATCTCAATCTGATGAGTAGGCACCACATTTACCGGGCAAAACGGCGCAGGGCGTTCATAGAGACTGTGGAACTCAGCGTCCACACCAAAGAAGCCAGCGGTGCCGAACGTCTCGTAATCGTCACTGATCTCCTCGATGTACCGACGGAATGACTCCTCTCGGTCATCGATGCAGCACACGAGTTGACATACCGATTCGCGGAAACGCTCCTTCTCGTTGCGTTTTCTATTATTGTGCTGGAGGGCTATCGCTGCTCGAGCATAGAGATTCCATTCATACGCCTTGTGCCACACACGTAAACGCCGTGGGCTATCAAACTCATTCACGATTCGAACGAGCTCCGCTCGATCCTCAGCACTAAGGCGAAGAAGCTCACTCCCGGCCACCGGGAAGAGCTGAAACGCGTGGAAAAGATGGTAGGCGGTGGTACGAATACGGGTAGGCCCGTCATGCACATCCGCGACCCCTGGTCTGTTAATCTCAAATGGCCGGTCGGCGCTATCCGATACCTTTACATAGGGATGCGCCTCAAGATACCCCTCCGCAAGGCTTTCAAGGATCAATCGAACCGCGAGGAACTCCGCCAACGTGGCGGTATGCGATATGCCCGCCACATGGAGCTCCGCCTGGTGCACCAGCCCTCCCCACCCCTTGAGGATCAGAGCTTTCTCTAATAAAAACTCCTGCACTCGAGAGCCTTCGATCCGATTCGCTTTCAGCACGAGCGCGATCACATCCTCCGCGGATTTCCCCCGGTAGACCTCCAGGTCACCTCGGAGCCACGCCGGCCGTGTGAGGGAGGCGTTACTCATATGGTGGAAGAACGCCTCCAAGAGGCCGTGCGTTCTGTCCGCTGGCGTCAGGTGCGCGAGCCCGCTATCGAGGAACGAGCTGGTAAACTTGATAAGGTACGGGTTGATAAGCTCTTCAACCTGCGTATTTTGATGGGTGGGATGGTGATTGGATCCGTAATGCGGATTAAGTCTTAGAACGTCGCGAGCTAGAATGATGGATGCGACCCACAACAGCCGCAACGAGTCCTGAGTCGACCAATTGTCGGCCGGGTTATGCGCCAGCTCTGGCGCTCGGACCAATTCATGGAGCCACTGTTGATTCCAATCGCGAACCAACTCCTCATACGCCGATAGCCAGCCCCACAAAGTGGCTTCCGGCACCGCCGCGTCGGACTGCCGGATGTGCCTGATCTTCTGTGGAGAAACCTCGTCATGGAACCTATCGAGATATCTCTTTTCGAGAAGCCGCCACCGTAAGGTTTCCGCGGTGAGTGGAATGGGCGCTGAGAAGAGGAGCGAGCGCACTATTTTGCGCTTGGATATTCCATATATCCACGGATCGCTGTTGTAACCGTATTCCTGGAGCGCGCGATTGATATCGCCATGGGTAATGCGCCCCTGGGTCACATACCCCTGATAGGTCGTCTCTGGTAACGCGGTGTTCGATCCGTAGACATCAGCAGCGGCGTCTACAGCCTCAAAAAACTCTAGGTCCTCAAAATGATGAAGCGTATTGTGGTGGACGAAGGTTTTGATCGGACCTTGCGAGGGAAGGTAGTGCGAAATGTCGTCAAGGATACGGTGGAGATCGGTAGCGTCACCCGCAACGCAGTGAGATGAGCCCATATACTATACCTCTTGCTGAAGCTATCCGCGAACCAACGCGCGGCCGCAGAATCGATCGGTGGGCACAGATCGTGATGCGGCATGATGTTCACTGAACGGGACCAGGCGCTCGAAACCGACCATCACTACCTTTCGGCCCTGTTGGCCGAGATCCCGTTCTAACGAGCGAATCTCCTGCATAAAGGTGTGATCGACGTGAACGGTGCTTGCAAAATTAAGTTCGATATCCCCGCTATGAGAACTACTAATGATCCTCTTGAAGCTGATCACGTTCCCAAAGAAGCAGGTTGCCGGCAGACGGATAACTTTAGCACGCTCCGAGTTGCCAGCGTTGTCGGCCACCGCCGTAAAGAGCGACTGAACTGGCGATCCCATAAAGATGCAGCACGCGTATTGAACACCAACTCCGATGAACACTCCCACAAGAAGGTCGGTCATCAGGGTTCCAACGATAGTGCAGAGGAACACCAAAAGCTGCTCCTTACCGATCTCTCGACAGTGCTTGAAATGAATCGGAGCGGCCAAGCGGTATCCGGTGACACACAACACGCCAGCTAAAGCGGCAACAGGAACAAGGTGGATAATGTCGGCGAGAGCGAGCGCGAAAAGCAGTAACCACGCGCCATGCATAAAGTTGGACCAGCGGGTCTTGGCGCCGTAGCTCACATTAGCGTAGGAACGAACAACCTCGGAGATCATCGGAAGGCCGCCGATAAGAGCAAGGATCATATTTCCGAACCCCACCGCCATCAGATCTTTGTTGAGGTTGGAGCGTCGCTTGTACGAGTCGACCGAATCAACCGCTTTCACGGTCAATAAAGACTCGATCGATCCAATCAACGAGAACATAATAACGAACTGAATGGATGAGCTCGATAGTACCTTTGAGAAATCGGGAAAGGTTAATCCGGCAACAAAGTTACTCGGGAGATTCACCAAAAACTTGTCATCAAGAAGATACTCCATTGAGTACCATGTGTACTTGTGCGGGTGTGCGAAATCGAAGGAGAGGCAGAAACAGATACCAGCCAACACCGCCAGCAGAGGGCCGGGGCAATACCTGGAGACCCTACCAAGCAACATCGGAGCGAGCACCACGATGAGGACGCTTGTCACCCCCACCAAGGCGACACGAGGATTCATAACCACCAAAGAATGTGGAATCTCAAGCATGAGATAGATAGGGTGCTGACTAAGAGGCTTTACTCCAAGAAGAGGATGTATCTGCTTGGAGAAGATGATGATACCGATAGCTGCGAGCATTCCGTGAACAACGGATGTCGGGAAGAAGTCACCGAATCGTCCCATTTTGAGAACCGCGAACACGATCTGAAGACCGGCCGCTATCGCCAAGACCGCCAACGTGTAGCGATATCCAGCGAAATCATCTCCCTGCCCCAGCGTCTCAACGGAGGCTATCGCGATAGCGATGAGGCCCGCCGCGGGACCTTTAATTGAGAGCTGAGAACCGCACAGGGGCGCTACGATGAGTCCACCCACGATTGCGGTGATCAAACCACCGAACGCCGGAAATCCGCTCGCCATCGCGATTCCTAAGCAAAGCGGAAGGGCGATAAGCGAAACTAACAATCCTGATGTTATTTCGTTGCGAAGATTTTCTTTGAGACCTTTAATCCCATCTGAAGGCACAGGGGATGACACGGGCGTATAAGCCGCCGAACGCTTCACCATAAGAACTCCAAAAACTGTAACTTTGAGAGCTAATAAATAAATTTATCAGGCCTTAAGTCGAGTCTAGTCGTTGCTTTTCAGGCTATGGCTCGGCTGGGTCGATTTTTAGGAGGCTACGCCTGTCGTATATGCTAGTCAACTGCTCAACTTCATACATCGCAGAGTACGCTTACTTTAACCTAGCAGGGTGGTGAAAAATGGTTCCCTCGTGAGCATTTTGAGAGTTTTGACGAAACGAGGCGGAGACGACGAAAAAACCGGAACCGTATCCTCTGAGATACGTTGAGGATTTTTTCGGTGGCTCCAACGAAGTTGCAGTCAAACTATCGAAATGCGCAACAGGAAATCATTTTTCACCACTCTGCTAGAAGTGATATGGTACCGACCTGCGCGGAAAACGGTATCGATATGAAACACTCCATAGAAGCTATTATCTTTGACCTCGACGGCACCCTTCTCGACACAATTAACGACATCGCGCGCAGTGGGAACGCGGTGCTGGCGGACTGGGGCTGTCCAGTTCACTCGGTGGAGACCTATACAGAACTTGTCGGGGATGGACTCACGAACCTAGCTCGAAAGGTGCTCCCTGCGTCCCGGCGAACCCCCGAAGAGATCGAGGCGTTCATAAGCGCCTTCCGGGAAAAGTATCAAACTCGATGGAATGAGACCTCTACAGCCTACGCTGGCATATCGGAGATGCTGACCGATCTGACCAAACGTGAGATCTCGCTCGCGGTGCTCTCCAACAAACGAGAGGATTTTACTCAGATATGTGTGTCTCACTTCTTTCCCTCGGTTCCCTTCCGACAGGTGAGGGGAGAGCGCGCTGGCGTTCCAATTAAACCGAATCCTCGGGCCGCTCTTGAGATAGCAGCTACCATGGGGGTCGATCCTGCTCGCTGCCTCTTCGTCGGAGACTCAGAGATCGACGTCAAGACCGGGCTCCTTGCGGGAATGACCAGCGTGGGAGTTTTATGGGGATTTCGCTCTCAGGCGGTTCTTGAGGAGGCGGGAGCACATATTCTGATCTCGTACCCGTATCAGTTGAGAGACATCCTCGAGGTAGAGCAAACCCAACGCTCACATCCCCACTCAGCCTGAGATTCAGCAAGAACCCTATCCAGTGTTGGATACACTCGTCATTGCGGCCCTGAAGCGCAGCATTTCTTCTACATCGCAATCGGGGACCCTGACCTGGATCATATCCTAGCCTTTCAAGCCCACCACTAGCCCTTTTATTCGATAGCTCGACATTTCATTTCATTTATTGTTTAGCTCGGTACTTGCTAGAGTGCTTATGAGCCGTTCGGCTCATACGGCACATCCGCTGTAGGATCCTCGCTAGGCGACCCTCGGGCGGATTCACATGAACGGGAGATGCTATGTACGGTCTAATCAACGAAGGGATTCGGGAGCTTGTCGTTCAGCTTGGTGGGGTTGAAGCGTGGGAAGCTATCTGTCAGGAGGCTGACGTTGGGCCTGAAGGGTTCGAACCGTTATGTCCCTATGACGACACCGTGACCTTTAAACTCGTCAACCTCGCCTCAGAGAAACTCAATCTTTCAACCGACGAGATCCTTACCCGATATGGACACTATTGGATCACCTACACGGCGGAGAGCGGTTACGGGGACCTCCTGCGACTCTTTGGTGGCGACCTACGAACCTGTCTTTCAAACCTGAACCGAATGCACGCCCACATGGGCGCTATGATGCCAGCGCTCTCCCCACCCCGCTTTACCGTCGATACGCTCTCGGATGACCACATACTCGTGCACTACTACTCCAACCGTAATGGACTCGCTCCGATGGTGAACGGCCTTCTGCGCGGCCTCGCGGAGAAGTATGGAGACACGATCTCTATCGTCCATACCCCCAAAGGAGAGCGGTCAGACCACGACGAGTTCCTCGTCCGGTTCATCACGGTATGAAGCACACCACCGAGCGAGAATCCTTCGACGCCTTGTATCCCTTCTCGTTTATCACGGACGAAGGTGGCTTTATTCAAGAGATAGGTCGCTCGCTTCAGAAAATCCTTCCTCAATTGCTCCCTCATCGACACTTTTCTGAAAGCTTTACGATCACGCAACCTCTGCCCCCTCCCCCGCACGGAGGTCCGCGTGATCTGATGGGAGAGCTGGTCGTGCTCACCTCTCCCCTTAAGGAGCATGTAAAGCTCCGAGGACAGGTCGTCCCGTCCGACCCCACCCATCGCCGGTGGATCTTCGCGTTGGAGCTTTCGATCTCAGCACCCAGTGACATTTCAGCCCTTAATCTCTCGATCACCGATTTTCGAATGGCGGATCCGATCTTTGATTTCCTTCTCTTCATGCAGGGCCAGACCCTGAATCAAAAGCGCCTCCAGGAGGCAAAAACCTCCCTTGAGTGGAAGAACCGAATAACGACCCTACTTCTCTCAATCGCTCTTCGCACCGAGATGAGCGAGAGCGAGGAAGATGTGTATCAAGTGACGCTGGACGCGGTGCGCAAGACATTCGATTGGGAAGTCGGACACGTCCTCCTCCTGGCAGAGGACTCCCCCTCTACCCTCGTCTCTAGTGGTCTGTGGAATATGTCCGAATGTGACCGCTATGCGGCCTTCTACCACGACACGATCACAAGAAGGTTCGGGGAGGGAGAGGGCCTACCCGGTCGGGTGCTTGAACAAAAAACGGTCGTATGGATCAGCGATACGGATCAAAAAATCAATCTTCCCCGGCGAGAGACGCTCGCGAAACTTAAGCCCTTCGCGGCTGCCGGAGTTCCTATTTTTGTGGGGGATAAGGTCGTCGCGGTACTTGAGTTCTTCAAAAGCGAAGCTCAGTTCGACGCCCCCGCCCTTATTCGCTTTTTCGAGCTATTATCAATCCAATTGAGCACCGTCATCGCTCGGCAACGGGCTGAGGTCGAGGCACGACGACATTTAGCGAGCCTCGCAAACGCCTCAAAGATGGCGACCCTGGGAGAGATCGCAGCGGGGGTTGCTCATGAGATCAATAATCCCCTACACACATTGACCCTCACGAATCATCTCCTCCAACGCCTCTCGGATGGAGACCGACTATCAAAGGAGATACTTCGCACCCACCTTGAGAAGGTCGAGATATGCGTTCAGCGCATGGCGACTATTGTTTCGGAGCTTAAGGCGTTCTCTCGCGACTCAAGCCACGATGCCTATAAAGAAACACCTTTACGTTCTCTCATCTCCGAGACGCTCGACCTCTGCCACGCCCGACTCTTGAGTAAAGATATTCGGCTTGACGTTAGCGACATACCTGATTGGTGGAAAGCAGAGTGTCGTCCAAGTCAAGTTTCCCAGGTGATCTTAAACCTTCTTAACAACGCATACGATGCAGTCCTTGAGCACCTTGAGCGGTGGGTACATGTAGAAGCTAAGGATTGCGGGGAGTGCTTTGAGATCGCGGTGACGGATTCGGGCACAGGGGTCACGCCAGAGATCGCGCGAAAGATCATGAATCCGTTTTTCACCACTAAGCCTCCGGGCAAAGGAACAGGGCTCGGTTTGAGCATCTCAAGCAACATTATGACGGATCATGGAGGCTCCCTCAGGCTTGACCGAGGCTCAGCACACACCCGTTTTGTCATTTCGCTTCCGAAAAAGCAGCGGCACGGTCACGGTGCGAAGGATGAGGATTTCATTTCAAGCGTTCCAGAGCTTGGACCTTCGGATGATAACGATATGTCTTTGCCGTAGTCGCGACGATTTTCGATCTGCGACTCGAACCAGCGAGAGCGATCGCTCCTTTATTTCGGAGCGGCGGCTCCTTGCCCCGCACCGGCATCATGAAATACCTCAACATCTGAAGCGGAGGATTCCGCCTCAATCCGCGCGTACACTTGGAGTTGCTCCGGTGTCAGAATTCTGGAGAGCTCCGCGGTTCTGAGCTCTGAGCGACGCCGGTTCTCAGCGATCATCGCTCGCACGCGCTCTTGAGGATTTTTCGCTGAATTCGACGTATGGCCTGTCGTGCCAAGCTCTGCCTCTACACGCTCAAAGACCTGTCGCATCGAAGTTTCCTGTTCCTCAGAGAGTCCCAACTTACGGGAGAACCACACCGACTCTCGCTCAATCTCCTCATCCTGCACACGTTTGAACGCCGCCTGCACCTGCTCTCGATAGTATGAGGCGTTCTCGGGTCCGAGTATCTCCTCAAGCGACTCCACTTCAACTTCATTACCATGTGCCTGAGCATCCGACTCGCGCTCGTACTTCTCTCGCAAACGCTCCTTTTGCTCGGGGGTAAGGGGCACAAACTTTTCTATCGCTGAGATCTTCCACGAGAGCGCGTCGTTAGCGGGGGATGGAGCAGGGTCATCAGGCGCCTCATGAGAGGGGATCACTGCAGCGCCTGGCGGTCGCGTACCGGTCGCCGAGATAGGGCGACTCAATTCACTCTCTAACTGAACCATACGCTGCTTGAGGCGGGATACCTCATCGGCATCACACGCGCGCTCGGTTGCCACGGGCCCTGGCGGAGGTCCGGCGTGATTCGCGCGGCCACAGACACTCCACGTCGCCACGCTACCGAGCGCAACGCCTACCAAAATTAATAGAACGGCCCTTACCATGGGAACCTTACCTCGACATTATATCCATGTTTAGGTAAGTATCCCCCTCGGCTTTCGTTCGTTCAACGGGAAATGGATGAGGAACACCATGAAAAGATATTTCGGCGCTCATGTTTCAGCGGCTGGTGGCTTAAAGAACGCGGTAGGCGCGGCGGTCGAGCTCGGAATCAACACTATTCAGGTACACCCCTCCCCTCCACAGCGATGGAATATCGCCCCATTCCCCACTGGCATCGAGGACGCCTTCCTCCAAGCTCAGGAGGGAACGTGCCTTGAAAAGGTATTCTTCCACGCCATCTACCTCATCAATATGGCGACCCCTGATAATCAAAAATTTCATAACGCTCGCCTCTCGCTCCTCAATGACCTCGACCTGAACGCACGTATCGGTGGCAGCGGAGTCATCTTCCACGTTGGAAGCATGAAGGACCAAGAGGATGAGGCCGTTGGGTATGACCGCGTGGTCTCTGGCCTCAATTTCATCATGGAAAAGGCGCCCGACAACGCTCGGCTTATTCTTGAGGTCTCCGCCGGGGCTGGAGCGGTGATTGGAGACAAAGTCGAAGAGCTCGCGATGATCTACGGACAACTTGAGCGCAAAGAGAATGTAGGCTTCGGACTCGACACACAACATATGTGGGCGAGTGGCTATGACTTCGTAAACGACCTTGAGGGCGTGATCGATAACGTTGAACGGGAGTTCGGCCTCGACAAGGTTTGGTCCATTCACTTAAACGACAGTAAGACCGCCTTGGCCAGCAATAAGGATCGTCACGAAAATATCGGGGACGGTCTTATTGGTGGCGAGACCCTTAAGAAGGTGTTCACACACAAGAAACTCGCGCATATTCCTTTTATTCTTGAGACACCGGCGTTAGCGACCTTGGATGGTGCGCGTTCGGAGATTGAGAAGTTGCGGGGATTTTTGGGGTAGCGGGAGCTTTACCGCCCCAACCGCGCCATCCGCAACACCGACTCTTCATTCGTGTGCTTTTCGATATCTGCAAGATCGATCCACTTCACCTCATTCGATTCCTCGTTCCGGCACGGCTGCTCGGTATCATCACCTACCAAAAGAAACCTCACATCGAAGTGATAGTGCGCTGGAATATCTTTGAACGGTGGAATCTCATGGATATCAACATCGAACACGTCAGGTGAGACGGGCTCGATCCGCACAAGGCCGCTCTCCTCACGCGCCTCTTTTAGAGCGACCGCAAGCAGATCAAACTCACCATCCGCGTGACCACCGGGCTGCATCCACCGATGGAGCTTCCTATGATGAAGCAGTAACGTCTTCGTTCTGTCAGGATTAACGATCCACGCGGAGCCAGTGAGATGCCCAAAAAGATGGGAACGCTCGGCGCATGCAGGCTCACCCTCAACAAATGAGACAATGCGCTCAGCTACGGGAATACGGTCGTCGGTAGATGGCGAGTAGCGTCTGAGTAGTTTAAGGAGAGATTCTCGAGAGCAGGATGATGACATATCGAGCTTTGAAAGGTTGCGCCTTACACATAATCCTGCGAGTGTCAGGAATACACCATCCATCATGCCACACGCTTCCGTCAACACCACCCCCTCGTCTCACGCTATTATCGAGCGTACAGTCGAGCTTGAGCGCTACCGGGCGATCTCGGCGGGTGTATTCGAGAGCTACAGCGTTTTCATTCTGATTATACTCGTTCGGCAATTTCATGGCACGCCGTTCGATAAGTCCGTAATCGCGGCGGCTGGAACGTCCGGACTACTCCTTACACCGATAACCCTCTTCTTTTCTCGTCGCCTCGGATATGCGGCGCCACGGATGCTGGCGCTTCTCTTTTCGCTCTCCTCTCTGGCGTTCTTCCTCGCCGTTGGAGTCACAAACACCTCACTCTTTGTGACCCTTCTCGCTATCGGAATCGTTCTTCCATCAACCGCCTCTCCCCTTCTCACCTCGATCTTTCACAACAACTATCCGATTCAACAACGGGGGCAGCTCTACGCTCAGAATCAAGCGATTCGTATCGCGACGAGCATCATCTTTGGCGGGCTTGCGGGATGGGCTCTCAACGGGACGATTCACTACTATTATGTGTTAATCGCGCTCTACGGTATCGCGCTCGCGGCTTCAGCATATTTCCTCTCTCAACTTCCTGGCGATAACGCGAGCTCACCACGCGCCCCACTCCTCTCGTGTTTCCGATACCTCGGGCATGACGCCCTGCTGCGAAACACAACGATCTCTTGGACGCTCCTCGGATTCGGAAACTTGATGATGCTGCCGCTACGAACTGAATATCTGGCCAACCCGATCTACGGAATACACCTCTCTGAGCTTGAGATCGCACTCTACGTCTCAATCCTGCCGAATCTCGCCCGCCTCGGGGGTACCTATATCTGGGGAAGACTTTTTGATTCGATGAATTTCTTCTCGATGCGCATCATCATTAATCTCTCGTTTCTCACGGGCATCGTGTCCTTCTTCCTGACCGACGCATGGGCAACGCTCGCTCTATCCGCGCTCATCTTCGGCTTCTCAACCTCGGGTGGAGATGTCGCCTGGACGCTCTGGGTAACCAAGTTCGCCCCAGCAGAACGAGTGGCAGACTACATGACGGTTCATACCTTCTTTACGGGGATTCGAGGGCTATTCGCCCCGATGACCGCCTTTGCGCTACTTGGAGTCTTCGACATTCAGACCTTGAGCCTGATCGCCTCAGCCCTCATTCTTATGGCTTCGATCCTGCTTTTCTCGATTCGAGAAGGGGCAAAGGACCGCCATCCATAGTAAAATCAACAGCTTGGCTACTATGGACACTCCCTAAAGTTGTGATAGTATTCGAGGGCTCTGCAGGGTTCACACTCCGTGCACCTGCAGCATAGTTTTTAGCACCCACCACGTATACGTGGTGGTACGTAGTAGTTAATAGACAGTTAGTATGGCAAAGAAAAGCTCAGTACTCCGCAACAACAAGCGCATCAAGATGGCTAAGCACCAAGCACCAATTCGTGCTGAGCTTCGCGCTAAGGCGCTCGATCCAAAGCTCTCTGACGAGGAGCGTTTTCACGCTCGCATGAAGCTTCAATCGTTGCCTCGTAACGGAGCTAAGGAGCGTATCCGCAATCGTTGCCAGCTCACTGGTCGTTCCCGTGGTGTGTACAGAAAGTTCATGATCAGCCGTATCACCTTCCGTGAGATGGCTCACAAAGGACTTATCCCTGGCCTTACCAAGTCAAGCTGGTAATACCGCCTAACAACAGCATGAGCATAAGGGCTCCCGCTGCGACGCGAGGAGCCCTTTGTTTTGCGGTCGTCGTTTGCGGATTGCGCCGCTGTCAGCAACCGAGAAAGCTCAGAAGCCCACCGTCGTACCTCTTAGCTTTCATGCGACACCCTCACCGCATCCTCCCAGCGATCACGTTCACGTTGCTGAGTGTCTGGATAGCAGTCGGTCCGCTCTTTCGCACCGTTCGTCCGGACCGCCCGTGTTCTCACGGGCAGGTTATGCACAAACATTTCATTCGGGTTCCGGCCGTCAGGACACGGGCTCTCGAGGGGAGGCTATCGCACGACATCCGGCGAGTTGCCCACCACCTCCACAAACACCACATCCTTCTTCGAGGGCTCAAGACCTGAACGAAACCGAGCGACCTCCCGAATGTCTGGAGCTATCTCGCGCTTAAAGCGTCCGATATCTTTCTCCTCCACTACCACGATCGATCCTGCGCGAATTCCAGGGGTCGCGATGAAGAACGGCTTCTTCAGATAGAAGCTGGAGACGTACGCCTCCGTCCCAAATGAATAGAGGCGTTCGTGCCTGGAGAGATTGAGAGCGCTTTGAAACTCTTGCGACCGCAACCATGTTCGAGGGGATAGTTGATAGAACGCCGGCTCCGCCGCGAAGCAGCTCACAATCACGACAGCTCCAATGAGGGAGAGAGCGAGCCGCTGAACCGGTCCCTCACGAAAAACGGCACGGACGGGAACGCTTGAGAGCGCAACCAACACCGCGACGACCGCGATCCTCCAGAGCGACCACGTGGCACGGAGCGATCTCCCGAATTGACTCGCCTCCGGAACTATCGGAAGTACCGCTCCAACTAGTACGAGAAGGGAGACTATCGCCGCGAACCATAGCAAAAAGCTCGAAAGGATCCCCATGAATCGCTTCGAGCGTTCTCCCCAAGAACTAACGCTCTCGGCGGCAAGGAACGCGAAAAAGGGATAGGCGGGCATGATATACACGCTGCGCTTACTGGAGGGGATACAAAAGAACACAAAGATAAAGGCGGCCGCGATGAATGCGTAACGCTGGAGATCAGTCGCGCACCCCCATCTCTGACGAAGAGCTTGACGGGTGTAGTTGCTCTTCGCGAAGGATCGAACCGCACAGGAGATCCAGATGAGCGTCCACGGAAGAAAGCCCACCCCCAGCATTAAGAGCATATAGGGCGCGGCATGCTTGTGTGGCTCATCATGCATAGAACTCGTGAGACGCGCAAAATTCTCGTAGTAGATCTTTTCGATGAATACATCGCCCCGTTGAAGGTACCCCGCGATATACCAGAGCGATACGACGAGCACCACCGGCACCGCGATGACGATACCGCGACACCCAATCTTTAGCACATTTCCGACGGTCTTCTCCTCGCTCACAAACTCAAAGAGGGAGAAGATCGCGAGGGGCAACGCGACACCAATGGGCCCCTTGGTCAGCGCGGCGCAGGTAATCAGAACCGCAGCGAGTAACGGAAATCCTTTTCGGCCTCCCTCTCTCCACGCGAAGAGCGCGAGAAGCGCTCCCGCTAAACTCGTACTAAGAATTGTATCGACACGGCAAGTGACCGCGGAGCGGAGCCATTCAAAGGAGCTGAGCAGGATAAGACTCGTGAGGAGAGCGGACCGTTCCGTCACACGCCGGCGAAGAAAGAGGTAAAAGCACCCCGAAAATAGGATAACCGCGACCGCGGAGGGTAACCGAGATGTGAACTCAGTCACCTCTCCCCCTGGCAGGGAAACCAGCGAGATCAGCCAATGATTGAAAGGAGGTTTTGATGGCACCGCTCCATTGTAAGCCGGAGGGGAGATCCAGTTCTCGTTCATGAGCATTGACTGCGCCACGAGCGCTTCGCGTGGCTCACCTCGCGTGTGAAAGGGACGGTCTAGCCACGGCAGCGTGAGAAGAAGCGCGACGAGAATTATCGAGAAGACCCCTCGGCGGTTGTGAGAAGCGTGGTCGGTGTCCATATTTTTTTGTCAGAGAAAAATGTTCTTGGGGTAGTTTGTCACGGAATGGAGTGGGTGGGTATCCGTGGCGGTTTGATCGTTTGGACCCGTGACCTCCCCCCTACCCCCCTGTATCCACACACAAATCACACACCATGAAACAATCGAAGCTCATTTCACACAGGTCGCATCTATAAGGGATGAGCCGCGAGCCGTCGAGGTGGGGTGCGGTGTTCGTAAAACACGGTTCAATCAAGGATGTAGCGCCCCTCTCGAGCAGCACCTCGTTGTGATTATGTTAACAAAAACAAGCTTCCAGGGATTGGACTCAACCCCCAAGGACACCTATCCATGATGAAACCAGATAAAGACTCCGCCGCAGATCAAAAGACGACCATCGAGCGATTGTTGGATGACGAGCAAGTGCTCGTTCATATCAATCCATCAACTGACGGCGTGGTAATCCCGCCGCACCTCTCAGGGAATAAGACGGTGACTCTCCGTCTGAGCCGCTTCTTCAAGGGCGACCTCTCTCTTGATGATGAGAAGGTAACGGCTGAGTTGCTCTTTGGACCTGAGTACTTTACCTGCATACTTCCATGGGATTGTATCTGGGGAGCATCTTCTATCCGTGGACAGGAGTACCTCTGGGCTGAATCAGCTCCCGATGAGATATTGCAGATGTTCCTCTCTCAACGTGACGAGCGTCGCACGATTATGTCGAGACAGGATCGCTATATGCCGCCCCCAGCGATGAAGCCACGACGCACAGCTACGCACCTTCGACGGGTTAAGTAGAGGATCTACTCATCAACAGGCTCCGCCTCAAGCTCCGGCTCCGGAGTTGGAGTTGCTTTGACCTTGACTAGCTTCGAGCCGATAGAACTCGGATCGAAGTCTATAATAGTATTGCCGGGAGTGAGCTGAGAGCAGGTCTCAAGGCGTTGAAGCGAGAGAACCGATCGGTTCGCCGCACCCGGAGCGACTGTAATCTGCCCTCTCCAGCCGGGACCGCTCCCCTCCCCGGTAGGAACACGACCGATGATCCCCATCACGAACTTTTTCATTCGTCCGTCCTGTTCCCAGATAACGCGATAGACTGGAAGCATGGTCTGCGCGTCGACGTAGAGCGTTTGCCTCGCATCGAGGGAAAACGGGTCACGAGTTTTCATTTCGACACGCCACAGCGGTCGCAGGGTCATTCGCACGTTCGTTGGGATCCATCCGGGCAGGTCGGGAAACCGTTGAGTTACGAGGTTCAGGTCGATTGGAGACGTCTTAGAAAAATCGGTTATTCCACAGCTCTCACTATGTGTCGCCTGAGTGGTAGGTGCACCCTCTACTACTGGGACGAGCATCTTGACCAGCCTCACGGATGAAGGCTCAACACCTTCAACCTTTCCAGACCACACGAAGAGATCATCAGGGGAGAACGCTCCGGCAAAGATCGAGTCGGCCCGATTGCTGCCGGTCATCTGTCTCACCTGCCCGTTGATTGGCGATGCTGCCCACATATAATCGGGCGAGGCTCCCAGGAACCGCAGCGTTAACCACGTTAGGCCCAATAACGGTTGCGGCGTTACAGCCGAGATCTTCTCGCGAAACATAGGCTTCAACGTACCTGGTGATTGCCCGAGCGCTGGAGGGTAGATGCGACTCACCGAAAAATCGACACGCCTACCTTCGTTGGTGCCCGCGCTAAAGGTAACAAGGCTGGTCGCCGCGGTGAAGGATCTCAGTCGCCATTGAGCGACGGTAGTGTTCCACAAAATCCTCCAGCCGAAACTTTTAGGATCGATGTATTCGCCTTCACTCTCCGGCACAGAAAAAAATAGTCCTACAGCGCTCACGGGCGGAGGCAAGAGCGCGCCCCTGTCATCGACTGAATACTGCGAAGAGCTTGCGCTCTGAGCTTCACCGAAGAGGTCACCACTCTTCGGTCTCGACACCGCTTCAAAGGCGAACTCACTGCGATCGACGAGCTCAGCGAGTTCGGGGGGAATCAGAGCGCGATACTTGTCTATATAGCCCTTGGTAACGAGAGCTCCTGTCTTTGCTCCTGCTTGCAAGTCTGGAAGAGGCCCCACCCCATCCGGAAGATCCAAAGGAGAGGCCCACCCCAACACGGGAGCTAGAACCAAGCAGACCAAACCCACCATCCGCTTAGCTGAGTAGGTTCGATAACGAACAACTAAGGAGGATAGTGGAGAAGTCATCTCTTGTTCCGTGCGTGGCGCTTAGAGGATAACCTTCTCAAGGTCCTGCATACGCTTCATGTGCATCTCATAGAGGCGCTCTGGTCCCTGGTTATCGAGAATACGGGAGCGCTCCATCAAGGTCTCCTTATCCTCGATAAAGAGACGGGGATCCGCCGGATACACCTCGGGGTGAAGTCCGGTGTCCATTCGAATCGCGTCCACAGGACAAGCCTCAACACAGTAGCCACAGTAAATACAAAGGAGGGTGTCGATCTCGTAGCGTTTCGGAAATTTCTCGACGCTCGGATCCTGGTGCTCACACGCCTCGATATAGATACACCGGGCAGGACACGCAGTCGCACACAGGAAACATGAGGTGCACTTGACGTCGCCATTATCATACAGGGTAAGTCGATGCCGCCCACGATAACGCGCTGGATACGTACGCCGCTCGTTTGGATATTGGATCGCAACACCGGGACCTTCTTTGAGCTTCACGCCAAAAAACTCCAAGGTATGCAGCCAAAGGTTCCTCAGCAACTTGCCGTAAGTAATTGTGAGGCCTTTGAAGATCTCGACAACGTATATCTTCTCCAGAAATGTCATCTCTTCACGACGCTTCATACCACTTCCTTTACTAACGAACGCTCAATCCAATCCGATACGCGTTGGCATAAATCTAAGGCAAGAAGGGGCGAGCCACCACTCACCACGTGGAAACCTCTCACGAGCGATTTCACCCGATCCGCGACATCCATTGCGACCTCAAGTGAGGTCTCGCCTACCTTGTCAGGGGAAACAGCGCGAACCTTCTCCACGATGGCGTCCGGTATCTTGATCCCCGGAACCTTTGCGATCCCCTCAAACGATTGTACAGACTTAAACGGGAGAAGACCAACAAAGAGATCAATCCCAACGTCCGACGCCGCCTCGAAGAAGGCGCGGGCCTGCTCGGGATCAAACACGGGCTGACTTAAGGCGTACACAGCGCCAGCCTCCTTCTTTCGGAGCAATCGTTTTATCTCTGCGTTCGGGTTCTTCACGTTTGGGTTAACGACAACGCCAGGAGTATAGGCCGGGCGCCCCTTTAACTCGTTACCAGCCATGTCGCGTCCACTGTTGAGGGTAGCGATAAGGTTGAGCAATCCAACCGAGTTTACCTCAAAGACCCCTTTGGTCTCGGGAAGATCTCCAACGGTCACGGCGTCTCCCGTAAGCGCCACGATAGAGCGAACGCCGAGGGCCCATGCGCCCAAGAGATCTGACTGCAAGGCGATAACGTTCCGGTCTCGACACGAGACGTTCACCACTGGCTCAATTCCCAAGCGCTGCTTGATGATTGAAGCGAACGCCAGAGATGAGAGCTTCATCCTCGCCAAGGCACTATCTGTGATATTCAAGAGGTCGATTCCACGCACGTTCTCGTACCGATTAACAACGGCATCAACGTCACAGCCCCGAGGAGGATTAATTTCGACACAAAGCAGCGGCCGGTCGGTCCGCACACCTGGCGGGAGGAGCCGCTCGATTCCCTTCGTTGTAGTCATCACACTCAAAACAAAACACCTTCACATGTGCACACGGCGGGTGAGAGCCCTTGAGCGACGCGCCGAGCCTTCACGGCATGGTTGAACAACCCATGGGACAAAGAATCCCGTAAGTCCATGAAGATACTAACCCTATCTTATACGAGCCCATCTGGCTACCGCTTGAAGAAGGGCAACACGAACTTACCGATTCGTGTGCAAAACAAGCAAGATATCCTTGCAAACGAGCGTAAATCCGACTACCTTGAGGGCCAGTTCGATGGTCTACACCACGAGGGCTGCCAGCCGTGAAGATGCGCCTCTAGGGGGTGCTCGTCCTGTACGCTGCCCTTCCCTATCAAGCTCAGACAACACAATCTGGTAGCGGGGTGTACCCCGTCGTTCGTATCGTACGCGTCTCGTAACGCGGCTAACCGAGGGTATTTTTACAAAGTTAAAGTGAGCTTATGACGGTGAATGTTGAAGTTTTCTATTCGTTCCAGAGCCCGTATTCTTACCTGGCGCTCGACCCTGTATACGACATCGCTGAGAAGTACGATGTAGAGCTCCTGTGGCAACCCTTTTCTGCCAAGGCTTCCGGACAGCCGGTCCCTCAGCAGGGGATCCTCCCGGACAAGCTGTCCTACCTCTTTGAGGACACCAAGCGTCTCGCTGAGGAGCGTAGCCTCTCCCTCGTCTACCCAGAGAACTGGCCAGAGGTAGAGCACGATCCAGGGCGTATTACTCGTGGCGCTCTCATCGCTAACGACATGGGCGTTCTCATGGAATACAACATAAAGGTCTTCAATAAGTGGTGGGGCCTCGGTGAGAATCCTAACGAAGATGCTTTCATGAACGAGCTTTGCGACGATCTCGATATCGACCTTGGCGATTTCTTGAGCAAAGTTTCCTCATCGGACACCCGTGAGCGTGTGAAGGGAATTTATAAGCGTGGACGCAAGCTCGGTGTATTTGATACTCCGACCTTCGTATTTGAGAGCGGAGAGCGTATCGTGGGTTACGACAAGATCCCATATCTCGCTCAGCGTCTCGACAAGATGGGCCTTCGTAAGAAGTAGTAATTATCGACGACTATGGCGCCTCGTGAGTGCAAAGGACCTCGACTCTTCGTTGAGGGGTTGTGCGAACGGGGCGCTGTAGAACCTAACTCCCTCATCTCCCTCTCTCCTAAAGACAGCCACTACCTCAAAGATGTTCTCCGTTTGCCCGTTGGCGCGCTCGTAGAGATCGGTGACCCGAACACTGGAGATACCTTTACCGCGACCATCGCGTCTCTCGCGGACGGCGTCACCCTCTCAATCGTTGCAAAGAACGACGGTCCGACAACGGACCTTTCGATTATCCTCCTCTGCGCTCTGTGCAAGGGACAGAAAAACGAACTCATTACGGACTGGGCGACTGAGCTTGGGTGTTCACAGATAATTTTTTGGCAGGCCGACCGGAGTATCGTTCGACTCAAGAACGAGGGAGACGCGGCGGCGAAGACCCAGAAGTTCTCCAAGGCGGCTCTCGCCGCGGCGCAACAGAGTCGGCAGGTGAGACCACCGACGGTTAACGTCACGACCTCTCTCGCGAAAGCCCTTTCGCTCATTCCCTCAACATCCGACCTTCTGAAGGTGATCTGTTCGCTCGAACACGAGGCACCGCCACTCGATGAGCTGACCTCGCGACTCCAGCCGCGAGCCTCCATCTGTATCGCACTAGGCCCCGAGGGAGACCTAACTCCAGAGGAATTGGAGACTCTCGTGCGGCATGGATTCGAGGCCGCGTCGTTAGGGCGGCAGGTTTTGCGGTCTGAGCTCGCGGCGGTTACGGCGATAGTGACGGTGAAAGGCGCGCGTTAGCACTCACCCACTAGCAGGTCGAGGACAAGCTCGCTAAGGTTGAGTATACCAGGATACAGTATGAGCATAATTACCTTCGATCACCCTCTCGCCCCACTCCCCGCTAAAAAGCGCATCGCGCTCGTCGCGCACGACGCCAAGAAACGTGAGATGTGCGACTGGGCGCAGAAACACAAAGCGATCTTCGCGCAGCACGATCTCTACGCCACGGGCACAACGGGTAAATATCTCGAAACCGCGACGGGACTGCCGGTAACGAAATGCCTCTCGGGGCCACTCGGTGGCGACCAACAGATCGGCGCGATGATAGTTGAGGAGAAGATCGATATCCTCTTCTTCTTCTGGGACCCACTCACCTCACAACCTCACGACCCGGATGTGAAGGCGCTCCTTCGTATCGCCGCCCTCTACGAAATTCCGATCGCCTGCAATAGAGCGTCAGCGGAGTTTATCGTGACGAGTGAGTTGATGGGGAAGACCTACGCGCGGCGGGTAGAGAGGTAGAATCCATCAATCTTTAACCCGGTATTCGGGAGGACGAGCGTCCACGGTCGCCGAAATGCTGCGAATTATCTGATTATGTCGTCGCGCAATACGGCAACCGGGGACGGTCGCACTCCCATTTCGCGATTCCCTACCCCCGATACACCCGCGGAATACGCTGATTCAGAGAGACCACGATCTCATGCGGGGTCGTTCCGATCACCCCCGCCAGCTCCTCAACCGAGATACGCTCGCCATCGGATTCTCCGATCAGGATAACCTCGTCGCCGTTGTACCCCACGCCGCTCGGGCCGAGGTTCACCATGAGCTGGTCCATGCACACGACACCCACGATCGGGGATCTTTTTCCACGAATGATGACCGATGCCTTATTGGAGAACGCGCGAAGATACCCATCACCGTACCCAATAGGAACGGTCACGATTCGAGTATCCTCAGGCGCGAACCATGTGTGCCCGTAACTCACGCCGGCCCCCTTCCTCGCGACTTTAAAATAGACAACCTGACTCTTCAGTGAGAGCACCGGCTTTACCGGCAGGATCGAGGCATAGCCTTCACCAGGATACACACCGTAGAGAACGAGTCCCGGCCTCACCATATCGAGATGACTCGATGTGAGCGCCATCAAGCCACTCGATGAGGCGATGTGTCTGAGAAACGGCCCGTTGGCTCGCTCCTCATAATATCGCAACGCCTCCAAGAATCGCTCCAGCTGCACCTCCGCTATCCTCAGATCCCCGAGGTTAACATCGGCGAAATGCGAGTACACTCCAACCACGTCCGAGTGCCTCACTCCCAGCGCAGCATCGAAGAGCGTGTTTGCGGAATAGTAGTGAACGCCGATTCGTTCAAGACCGGTATCGATCTTCAAGTGAACCCTCGCCCGGCGTTTGAGTCGCCGCGCGGTTTCCTCAATCTGCTCCAACTTACTAACCGAAGAGGCGGTTACATCAACATCGTGTTTTATATAAAGTTCGAGCTGATTGTGGAGGAGCCCGCCAAAAACGAGGATTGGAATCGTCACCCCACTTTGGCGTAGCGCGATAGCCTCCTCGATGTACGCCACCCCAAGGGAGTCCACCCCCGCCTGTTGGAGGGCGAGGCCTGTTCGCTCCAATCCATGGCCGTACCCGTTAGCTTTCACCACCGCCATGATCTTGCTAGGTGACACAAAAGCCCTGATAGCGTTAAGGTTTTGCACCAAGATACCGAGGTCGACCTCCGCACAGGTCGGCCGATGGTCAAAGGTATTCAGAATTGAGGGTTTACGTGGAGACATTGTTTCAGATTACGGATTTCACTCGCTTTTGGGTAGTCCCTTCACGATCGGTCCAAAGGTCGCTGAGGGTACTGAATACCCCTCAACACCTACCTCTACAAGGAAGCCCCAGTTTTCTACTCCGAAGTAACTAGTTCTTTCGGTACAAGCGATCCTAGGGGAAATTAAGAAGCATCTAGAAGATGTTGGCAGCTAACTCGCTAATCCCGTGACAGACAAGACTTCGACGAACAACAAAAAGCAGGACCACAACTCGCACACCAAGGTTGTTCCTTTGCGCCTTAACGATCTCTCCGTTCCGCCAACACCGTGTGCTCAAACCTCCGAAACCAACGTTCCCCCCTTACCCCCTCGGCTCGGAACCCGCACGAGGATCGTGTTGGGTAAGTTTCAAAAACGATCGGCCAAGTTTCTTTTTATTACCGCCCCTCTCTGGATCGTGGTGGGCATGCTCCTCGTGTTTGAGCTTAAAACTTCGTACTGGCAATCGCTCTATCTCACCAAGATAGCCTCCCAAGCGACCTACCGACTTGAGAAGGGGCCAAACCCTGAACCGTCCTACCCGCACTATGGCCCGTACGATCAACGACTCGGCTACACTCGCATCAAGGGCATGGTCGAAAACCTCGCCAACAACGGCTTTCAGGTTTTGGAGCAAACTCGCTTCTCGAAACGCTTCAAGCAGCTCGCTGCCATGGGCCTCTTTCCGCCTTATCCGGAGAAGACGCGGGCAGGACTGACGATCCTCGATCGCAACAACACCACGATCTACTCTATGTACCGCCCCGAGCGGGTCTATGAGTCATTCGACGCCATACCTGAGATCGTCGCGAAGTCCCTTCTCTTCATTGAGAACAAGGAGATCCTCGATCAAACCTATCCGTACAAGAATCCAGCGGTGGAATGGGACCGCCTCGGATTAGCGATCCTAGAGAAGTTGAAACAGATCATCAAACCTGACATTAACGCTCCCGGCGGAAGCACAATCGCAACCCAACTTGAAAAGTATCGCCACTCCAAAGAGGGACGAACCAAGGGGATTAAGGACAAATTTCGTCAGATGGCCTCAGCAAGTTTGCGGGCCTATATGTCCGGGCGAAATACCCTTGAGACCCGAAAGACGATCACCCTGAATTACATCAATTCGATCCCACTCGCGGCTCTCCGTGGCTACGGCGAGGTCAATGGATTAGGGGATGGAATGTGGGCGTGGTTTGGCGCCGATTTCCAGGAGATCAATTCAAAGCTCGCGGCTCTTAGCCAAAGGCAGGATAGTAAAGACCTCACCCCCTACGCCGAGAGCTACAAGCAGATGCTAAGCCTCTTCATCGCACACCGCCGACCAAGTTTTTACCTCCTCGCCGGTCTCACTGAGTTAAATGCGTTAACGAACACCTACCTCGATCTTCTCGCGAAGGAGGGTATCATTTCGTCCAAACTTCGAGACGCCGCTAAGGAGGTGCGACTCACCCTGCGCCGCGCCGCCCCAAAGACCGCGCAGGTCTCATTCGTGCAACGTAAGGCGGCGAACGCCATTCGTACCCGACTCCTCCAACTCATGCAGTATCCACAGCTCTACGATCTCGACCAAGCTGACCTCACCGTGCGGAGCACTATGGATAACGAGGCTAACGAGGGGGTCACCTCCGTTCTGCGACAGATTAAGGACGCGGAGAGTGTGAAAAAGTTCGGGCTCAGTGGAGCGCGCAACCTCGATCGAGGGGATCCCTCAAAGGTGATTTACAGCCTTACGCTCTACGAGCGCGTAGGGAACGCGAACGTGCTTCGAGTGCAAACCGACAACTTCGATAATCCGTTCAGCATCAATGAGGGAACTCGACTCGACCTCGGTTCAACCGCCAAGCTCAGAACCCTCACCACCTATCTCGACATCGTCGGAGAGCTCCACGATCAATACTCCAAAATGCTTCCCGCTCAGATCCGCGCGGCAAACGCGCGAGATCTGGATCCTATCTCTCGCTTCGCGCTCTCCGAGTTCATCAAGAATCCTAAGATAACCCTGCCGCAACTCCTCAACGTGGCGCTCCAGCGCCGATACTCGGCAAATCCCGGGGAGTCCTTCTTTACGGGGGGTGGAATACACACCTTCGTAAACTTTAAAAAGGAGGACAACGGCAAGAATCCCACAATTCAGGAAGCGCTCACACACTCGATCAACCTCCCCTTTGTCCGACTGATGCGCGATATCTCTCGGTACTACGTCTATCGGATGGGGCTGAAGCTGAGCAGCTCAACAAAAACCGCGACACACGCCTCCAAGATCACCCTCGCCGTTACTACTAAGAACCGTCCGGCAAAGGGAGAAGTCCAGAGCGGTCGCGCCGATCCAGTTCGTATGCACTTCTTGAGCAAGTTCGCCGACCAAGAGGGAAGTTACTTCCTGAGGAAGTTCTACGATCGATACAAAGGTCTTTCATCGAGCGAACTGTTGCCAACTCTTGCGAAAGGTGCACGAGCCTCCCCGCGGCAAGCGTCCGTCATGTTCCGCTATGTCCGACCCGACGGCTCGCTCGATCAAATGACAGCATTCATGCAACAGAGCTCCCCAAGCAAGTCCATCTCGCCGGCGCTCGCGGAGAAGTGGTACACCGAATTTGCGCCGGGACGATTTAATCTTCAGGACCAGGGCTTCCTTGCTCGAGTGCATCCCCTCGAACTTTGGCTGGTAGCGTACCTGCAAGGACATCCGAAAGCGACGATCGCTGAAGCCCTGCAGAACAGCAAAGAGGAACGCCAAATCGTCTACGAATGGCTCTTCAAAACACCTTCGGTTCGAGCGCAAGACATCCGCATCAGAACCCTTATGGAGATGGAGTCCTTTGAGGAGGTCCATAAACAGTGGAAGAGGGTCGGGTATCCGTTTAGCTCAATGGTGCCCTCTTTGGCGTCCTCGATCGGCAGCTCCGGGGATCGACCGATCGCGCTTGCCGAACTCGTCGGTATTATCCTGAATGACGGAAAGAAACTCCCGCTTGTCCGTCTCAATGAACTTCACCTGGCTGCGGGAACTCCCTACGAAACCAAACTCGTTCGCCAAGATCAACCAACGTCCGAACAGGTGCTAAAGCCTGAGGTGGCGAGAGCGTTGAAACGCGCGATGGCGAATGTTGTGGAATCAGGTACGGCTCGTCGTGTGTTCAAGACCTACACCCGCTCCGACGGCAAGGCCTACGTGATCGGTGGAAAGACCGGAACGGGGGACCACCGACACGAGACGTACGGCCCAGGTGGACACGTTATCTCCTCCCGTGTCGTTAATCGAACAGCGACCTTTGCCTTCTACATTGGGGACCGATTCTTCGGAGTAATCTCGGCCCACGTGCCGGGCGAGGAAGCCGCCAAATTCGATTTTACAAGCGCTCTCGCGGCGGAGCTCCTGAAGATCGTCAGGACATCGCTCATCCCGATGGTGGAGAGGTCAGGAGCTGCTCTCTCGCCGTTTACCAACGAGGAGCCCCTGACTACGCCACCGCTCACGGCCTCTAAGAACCCTCAGGAGAGCGATTCTGGGGAAGGTGCGGTAACCTTCAAGGAGGCGGAAATCCCCTCTCAGGCGCTGCCAGAGGCCTCATCGAGCCAACTTGCGGGGCCATCAAAGAGCATTCAAAAAGGCACCGTCCTTCGGCAGAAATTACGGCGCTCTATCGTGCTCCCGCCACCGGGATAAGAGCCGAGGACCCCTTAGGAAAAAAGTTATTGAAGTAAGCTCCTTGTAGGCTCGAACTCTTGTCA
Organism: Pseudomonadota bacterium; assembly: GCA_039799965.1. Classification (GTDB taxonomy): domain Bacteria; phylum Bdellovibrionota_C; class UBA2361; order UBA2361; family OMII01; genus OMII01. The sequence goes on along the minus strand of JBDLRS010000060.1, from coordinate 11,622 downwards.
TTTACCAGGCTCCATGATACCCATGTCGCCCTATATCGTTTGCCCGGGTAGCTCAGTTGGTAGAGCAGCGGACTGAAAATCCGCGTGTCGCTGGTTCGATCCCGGCCTCGGGCACATTCTTCTCTCTCCCTCCCCTCAGTAATAACCGAGACACCCGATAGGGGCCCGTGTTCTCGGGGCGGAACCCGCATTGAAATTATCGTGCACACCCGGCGCGTCGGGAGACGGGCCCTATCGGATTCATCGCGTTCCTCGAATCTCCCCCCCCGTTCGATCGCTATACCCAAGCAACTCTCCCGCCCCATCCCCGATACACCCTTCGCATTTCAACTCACGGCTCTACGCGTCCCAGGTCGGGGCACGGGTGCCCGTACTCTCTATTAGGAGATTCCGTATGACTACGCCCATCACCTCTTCGCTCTCAACGCAAACATTAGCTACTCCGTCACAGAATACGACGGAGATCTCCGCGAGATCCAGGAGCACACCCGAAAACACCCTCGCGTCGATAGCAGATGCCCTTATGGGACTGACGACCTCCACGATGCAGAGATCTCATAGTCCGCAGAGGATGTTCGGTCGAATTGAGCGATTAGTCGACTCACTTGCAAGGTTGATTGAGGCGTTCTCGACCTTCAAAGGTTCAAGTGAACAGCCGACTTTCCTCACCGCGCAATCCGGCGCGGCAGCAAGCGTGGCGGCGGAAGGATCTGGGGATTTCTCAGCGATACAAGGTGGGCAAACGACCCCAAACACCGCGGACACGCAAGCGACTGACCTATTTTCCAGTGCGCCTCCTATCGACATGAGTCCCTCAGTCGACACGGAGCAAACAGAGGTAGCGTCCACCAAGCAGCAGGCGGAGACACCATCGCAGCAGCCCGCACCCTTCAACCTAGGAACCCTTCTCTCGAAGAGTGGCGGTTTTCTCTGGAAACCAACCTCTGACAAGAATGGAGACCTCGTGATCCTGCTTCCCAAAAAGCTTACAGGTAGAGTCGAAGAGGTTCGAGTGCTCTCCCCGGACGGCAAGAAGACCCTCGGGAAAGGAAAGTACTCAGGGGTGGGTAATGGCGATAGAGAGCACTTTCGCTTTTCAAAGCCAGGAAGCGGCTATCCTGATGGATCGATCGTCTATATCAAGCTCGAGGATGGATCAACTCGGCACGTCAAGATCACCGATACAAGCAGAAGAATTCAGCGATAATCGTTGGTGATTTCAGACGCGGCGGCTGGAAACATGGAAACAGCCGTCGCGTACTACAAATGATCAACGATGGTTTTGAGTTGCTCAGGATTGAGATCCCATCCCACCGACTTCCAGTGATCCCCGTCACGCACAACAACGCACGAGTGCCCTGTTTTCACCTTATACGAGGACGAGGTGGAATTGCAGGCGAGGAGTTGCCCGAACTCTCGTAGTCGTCCGTTACTGGTCACAACAACACCAATGCCGTGAAGGGATACCAGCTCACTCAAGAGGGCTGCAGCGTCAGCGCGAGCACGCTCTACCGAGGGGACGAAGTCGATGCCGATGGGGCGCTCGCTCCTTTCATGCCACGCGTCAAGAGCTGGTTGCCCTGCAAGGGCAACTATCTCGTCATTGGAGAGCCCGCTCCAGGCTCCGTAGTCAAACTCTATTAAACGCTCATCGATCACAACTGAATCGGGAGACCCCGTTTCAGAGCGCACATACTCGGCGAATACCCTCGTACGTTGTAGGGGTCCGCTAAGAATTCGAGCGGGAATTACGTTACTCGATGCGAGCGCCCTACCAACGGCACGCGCCTGTTCGATCCCCTGCGCGGTGAGTGGGAGATCTTCATGAGCTCCTACCATCACGACCTTGTCTCCCCTCTCAAAGGTGTTTCCGTGTCGACAGAGGATGACAACTGTACTCATACCAATTCACCTTCGCCGCGAATTATCTCCTCCACACGAGCGACATCTTGTGGATTATCAACGGACCACATCGTGCGACCGTGCAGGGAGACCTGCACCACTCGAATCGGCATCCCGTTTTCAAGCGCGCGGAGCTGCTCAAGCTGCTCGACCTCCTCGAACATACCATGCGGGAGGTCGATGTAGGTTTTAAGCGCGTCAGCGCGGTAGGCGTAGACACCGATGTGTTGAAAGATAGGGATCTCTCCACTGGCTGGAGCGGTACGCATAAACGGGATTATTCCCTTCGAGAAGTAGAGCGCATCTCCGTTCTTGGCGAAGGTCACGGTCGTTCCCGACACGATCCCCGCATCCTTCATAGCGCTCATGCTCTTGTACTGCTCCCAGTTAAGTCTAACAGCGGGAGTGGCGATGCGAACGGAAGGGTCCCCCTTCATCGCCTTCACAAGCGCCCCGATAACCCAGGGAGGCATAAGGACGGCGTCTCCTTGGAGGTTCACGATGACGTCCGCTTTGCTTCCGAGATTCTGCACCGCTTCGTAGGCCCGCTCAGATCCGTTCGTGCACGTCTCAGAGGTCATCACCGCCTCTCCCCCAAAGGAGATCACGTGTTCAACTATGCGGGTATCATCGGTCGCGACGACCACCCTACTCACCCCTTCGACGGCTTTTCCGATCCGCCAGACACGCTCCAAAAGGGAACGGCCCATGATAGGAGCAAGGGGTTTACCGGGAAAACGGCTGGAGCCATAGCGAGCGGGAATAACAATAATGGTATCCATAGAAGTTCTGCGGTATCATCCATCATCCATGAAAAAGAGGGTAGCCTATCAAGGAATAACGGGATCGTTCAGCAGTATGGCCGCTCGGGCCCTCTATGGCGATGATCTCATCCCGCTCCACGCCTCCCGATTTCGGGAGATATTCGAGCACGTTACTTCTGGGCGGGCGGACGTGGGAGTTCTCCCAATCGAGAATGCCCTCGCGGGCTCTATTCATGAGAACTACGACCTCCTCTCTGAGTATAGGTGCTCTATCGTCGGAGAGTTCTATTGTCCGGTGCAGCTCCACCTTATGGTGGTGTCACCAACGGAAACGGTGGCCTCAATCACCCAGGTATTCTCTCATCCCAAGGCGCTTGAGCAGTGCTCTCACTTCCTTGAGCGACATCCATCGATATCACCTGTGGTCTTCTCTGACACCGCCGGAGCGGCGGCTCATATCCGAGAACTTGGTAGCACAGGAATCGCTGCGATAGCGAGCGATGAAGCAGCAAAGGAATATGGGCTGACTATCGTAGCACCAGCTATTCAGAACCACGCCAGCAACATGACCCGATTCTTCGCGATAGCCGTGACTCCCGAAACAGTAGATGCTCCGTCGAAGTGCACCCTTATCCTTTCGCTTCGCCACGAGCCCGCAAGCCTCCACAAGCTTTTGGGGGAATTCGCCGATCTGGCTATCAACGTTACTAAGATTGAGTCACGGCCGATTACCGGAAAGCCGTTTGAGTATTCCTTCCACCTCGATTTGGAGACAACGCCTAAAGCCAAAGGCACCCTGCATGACGCAGTTGAGCGCGCGCGTAGAGCGACGATAGAGGCGCGGGTACTGGGTTTTTACTCGACGGTGCGGGGGTAGCGTCCCTTGTGCACCGTTGAGCCATCCCTCCTCTTCCTCATCTTCCCCTTGCACCGGCACCGTCTGCACGAGAAGGCAGAAGAGGTGGATAAGAAACAACTCTGAGGTGCTACGAATCGAGCGCCCTTCAAACAAAAAACCCGGGGCATCGCTGCCACCGGGTTTGTTGTTTTGCTTTTGAACCAAGATGCCGAAAATCGGCCTCTCGATTAACGCTTCGAGAACTGCGGTCGCCGACGAGCTTTGTGACGTCCGTACTTCTTACGCTCAACTTCCCGAGCATCTCGAGTAAGCATCTGGCCTGCCTTGAGAGCCTTACGGTGAGCGGCGTCAACAGAAACAATAACACGTCCGAGCGCCATACGAAGGGCGCCAGCCTGTCCACTCTTTCCTCCGCCTGTTACGTTAGCGAGAACGTCGTACTTCTCAGTAAGACCGGTCACAACAAGAGGCTCCTTGATCAGGAGCTCAAGGCTAACGCGACCGAAATACTCCTTCGTCTCTGTTCCGTTTACCGTGAACTTTCCAGTTCCTGGACGAAGATATACACGAGCTACCGCTTCTTTACGGCGTCCGATCGCATGAAATCCACCACCCTTGATCATCTGAACTCCTTACCTACTTTTTTACGATTGTGTGTGCTTGTGGGAGCTGAGCCGCATGAGGATGCTCACTCCCCTTGTAGATCTTCAACTTTCCGAGCTGCTGATGCCCAAGAACTCCCTCGGTCAACATTCCACGAACAGCCAACTGGATAGCTTTCTCTGGCTTATTTTGAAGCATATCGGCTCCGGCAACCTCTTTGAGGTGACCGATGAAGCCGGTGTGGTGTCGGTATATCTTGGTCGCGCCCTTGTTTCCGGTGAGGCGAACCTTATCTGCGTTGATAACCACCACGAAGTCGCCACTGTCGACGTTTGGCGTATAGGTTGGCTTGCTCTTACCGCGGAGGAGATTTGCTGCTTCAGTAGCTAAACGACCAACAGGAACCTCTGCTGCATCGATTACCCACCACTTTGCACCCTGACGGGCGGCTTCTGACGAAAGAAATTCGGTGCTCATAACTACGTAACTAAGACTTAACCGGTCTAAGGAGAGGAACTCTTGCAGGCGACAATCGCCTCACTCACTTCGTTAAACCCATCGCTATCATTGGATAACGCGCCTGATCAACGCCTTTGGGCCCCTCTTCTATCAACCCAAAATGAGCATCAAACGGTACCACAACCACGATCTCGGTCAAGTCTGCGCCATTTCAGTCTTTTCAAAGGGAGAAACGGCCTACGCCTTTGAAAAACGCCCAACAAACTCTGTAAATTTAACGGGTTGAAACCCTTCAACGAGACCTCTCGCAATAGATTCCGCCCCAAGCTTTTGGGCGGTATCCCGGAGATGCTCTAATTTTTTGGAGGAATTTTCACTCGGCCACCGCACGAAATGCTCAAACCACAGAGCACGAGCGGCGACCGCTCGAATCCAGAGGTCGATGACGTCCGACGATACGGGTTGGCTGCTAGCAGCGGCTCCGGCGCTTGCTGCCTCAAGGGAGGCGGTCGCAGCCACAACATCGAAGAGGAGCAGGAGATCAAAAGGCTCCCCCTTCGCCACATCGGCGGACGCTAGTCCCTCCAATCGCGTCTCCCTCTTTACCCGCAGCCCCTCGCCGATCTGATAGGCGCGCTCAATCGAGAAATGAGAGATGCCCTCTCTCTTACACGCCTCTCGGAGCTCTTCACCGATGGCGTCGAATTCACTGTGACTCATATACAACACCCTTACTAATCGTCGCCGACAATAAACCTTCCCTGTTCAGCGCCATCCGAAGCCTCATCGCCATCTTGCGAATTAACAAACGGCAGACCCGTACGAAGAACGGTCACCTCAAAATCGGTCTCCTCCGCGGAGGACGCAACATACACCCGCCCCTTTGGCTCTTTGAGCAACTGACCATTCTCGATCCCCTGCCACTCCTCACGCCACAATCCAAAGTAACGAAGCCCACGTTGGTAGGCCCCGTTGGCGAGCGAGACAACCTGTTCTGACGTTATACCTTGCACTACCACTTCATCGGGATACGAGAACCCAGTACCATCGAGGGTGAACGCTCCATTAGAATCGAGCAGATCAAACCGCTCCACCGAGTGTTCCTCAATCGGGTATCCGAGCGCCTCCCCGTCGTTCCCTGAATAGCAATCTACGCAAGGATTTCGCACGATCGTCGCGACAGCCTCCACTTGCTCACGAGCGATCTGCGCCATAGCACGAAAGGAGTCTCGCTCGAGGTTGTCCTCAAGCATCACAACCGCGAAGTTGCGCGCATCAGGATTCGTTTTGAGGTTGTACTCAAAGAGCATCCGCGCGTCTGCCAACATCTGAAGATATTGAATTTGCGCCGCGCTATTACTGCGACGGATCTCACGCCGAAAATCTTCTGGACGAAGTCGCACAAAAGGCACCTCATAGGGGGGATTTTTATATCGCCGCTGCGCTGGACCGTTGGCGATGTACAGCGCAAGTTGCAGGTTTCGTCCATCGACGTTGAGGCGCCGAATTAACTCACGAAGGTAGGCGAAATCTTTACCGAACGTCCCGTCGATGAGTACACCGATAAACGGCTCACGCACCCGTGCGGCGAGAAGGGTCGACACATTCGCCTCCACAACAGGGCGCGCCTCGGGTTGCAGGGCATAGAGCATGGCGTATCCTCGCCCCTGTCCTCCAACCCATGGGAGCCCTTTCTGGTCAGGGATAGGCGTTGACGGAACGACACCTCCCCCGAGACCTCCACGGTTGACGATACCGGCGAGCATACCATCGTCAGAGGTACCTGCCGGAGTGGGGGTCATAGGAATTGTGATTGAAACACCCCCTCGTTCCCGAGCGACGGCATCATTATCCTCATCATCACCAAACAGAGGAGCGGGTGTAGGACTAACCGTAACGGGTGGGGTTGGGGTGTTATCCGGACCCGTGTAGTCGCCCCCATCTATGAGGAGGCCACCAGAGCGCGGTGTGGGGGTGGCGGCGTCCCCCTCTGTGGAAAACGAACGATTTGCAGCATCATCCGACCCCGGTACTGAGACTACCGAGTCACTCTCCGACGACGACCCCCCATATCGCCACCAGGAGCTACCAGGCGTCGACCCTCTCGATACCGCACGCGATACCAGCGCCAGGGCAAGCCCTATCGCTATCGCCGCCAGTAAACGCACTCTAAACTCGGTGAACCTGGTCATAAACGGAACGTGAGCCCTCTCCGCGGTAGCAAAGGCCGCTACCGGTTAGAATACGAATTAACGCGACTCGGTGCCATCCGAAAGGATAAAACGCTCTATGATACTCAACATTTTTGGCGGATCGCCGAGAAGCTGGTGGGTATCCTGAAGCACTTCGAGGACCGTGCCGGGATGAGAATCCGCGAACTCCCTACTCTGCGTTACCGGCACAACCTCGTCGTTGAGGCCATGGAGGATCAATGTCGGAACTTTAAGCATCTCCACATGAGAGTCAAACGATCGTAGCTCCTCAACAAACCGATAATGAACGGGCACATAGCATCCGGTTTCAAGATTGAGCACTTGAGCGCTCCCCCGTTCCCTCCAAGCTCGCTCGCGATCCGGCGTAAGGAGCCCGCTCACCGGGTCCCAGGGATTCAAGGCTGGCGCCAGTAACACGAGCGCCCGGATGTGCGCGCGCTCAGGGCCTGAGAGCTCCTGGTAGGCATGAAGTCCGAGGAACGCCCCGAAACTGCTCCCCATAAGTATAAGCCCCCTATCATCACTACACCGGTTCTCGTTCCTCACAAGTTCCTTCACGAAAGTTACCGCGGCACGCGGGGAAAGTTCTTCTAAGCTGGGGACAGTGACAGACGGCAGTGAGACCGCAAACCCAAGTGGACTAAAGTGCTCCCGTACGAGTACCCCTTTTTGAGAGGCCGGGCCTGACCCTAGTCCGTGCAGGTAAATAATGTGGGGTTTGCAAGACATCAAAGCAGCCTGAATTTTTCTTTCGAGCAGCCGTCTTTCATGCTACACGGTTAAAAGCGCAAATATTTGTAATTGTGGTGGTTTTCCTATTTATGAATCGAATCCTCTCCCTATCGCAGAGACTTCAGTCCGTTAGAGCCTCAAAAAAAGTCGTCGCCGGACTCATACTGGGCATCAGCCTTCTCTCTATCACGCAACCCACGGAGACGCGAGCCGAGACCGCGCCACCCTCGCCAGGCGCTCGGTTGGCGGATGAACTGTCACAAGCGTTCGAACAGGTTGCGGAGACGATTACCCCCTCGGTGGTAACTATCTCTACGGAGACGAAACCAAAGAAGGGGGGCCCGAAAGGCTCAGAGCAGCTCCGAGACTTCCTCGGCGAGGACTTCTTCGACAAGATGGTCCCCTCCCCTCAACGGGGTTTGGGCACCGGCGTGATAGTTGACGATCAGGGGCACATCCTCACCAATAACCACGTCATCGGAGATGCAGATGAGGTGACGGTCCGGCTCAGCACAGAGAGGAGCGTCAAAGCAAAGGTAGTTGGCGTTGATCCTCGGACGGATCTCGCGGTCATCAAGATCAAAGTAAAGGAGGGACTTCCAAAGTCGGCGAAACTGGGAGACTCCGATAAATTAAAGATAGGTGAGTGGGTCGTCGCCGCGGGCGCGAGCTTCGGGCTCGACAACACGATCACCGCCGGGATCGTTTCCGCCAAGGGTCGCGCGATCTCGGGTGGCGCTCAGTACGAGGATTTCATTCAGACCGACGCAGCTATCAATCCAGGCAACAGCGGTGGACCTCTCGTTAACCTGCGCGGAGAGGTCGTCGGAATTAACACCGCGATCGTCTCTAAGTCTGGTGGCTATATGGGGATAGGATTCGCTATTCCGATAAACATGGGTCGTCAGGTCATGGAGAGCCTCATCACCAAGGGCAAGGTTACCCGTGGATGGCTCGGTGTGGGAATTCAGAACCTCTCCGAAGATCTCGCGCAATCGTTTAACTACGAGAGCTCCGAGGGAGCGCTTGTTGGTCACGTGGATCCGAAGGGGCCCGCCAAAAAGGCTGGACTCAAGCAGGGAGACATTATCATTCAAGCTGGTAAAGAGCGTATCAAGAACGTTAACCAACTTCGCAACTACATCGCGTCGTTGAAGCCGGGGGTCAGTCTCGATGTAACTGTCGTTAGAGGGGGTGAAAAGAAGGGTGTTTCGGTTGAAATCGGAGAGCTGCCGGCTCAGACAGATGAGGGGCCAGAGTTCGCGAGTGAAGGGCAGAACGAAGAGCTCGGCATCTCCGTTGAGCCGCTCAATGAGAGCTCCGCGAAACGTTCGAGAACATCCCGCACAACGGGCTTAGTGGTCACCGAGGTAGCTCCGCAAGGTCTCGCCGCGAAAGCGGAGATCCGACCAGGTGACATCGTTGTAAGCATCAACGGAAAAGAGATCTCAACGATAAGCGAATTCAATGATGCTCTCGCGAGGGGAGATATCAAGAAGGGAATACGCATGGTGGTTGAGTCGCAAGGAATGGAGCGGTTCGCGTTTTTGCGACAACAAGGAACGGAGGAAGAGACTGAGTAGGAGGACGTGCGTCATCCTAACCACCAGCCGTTGACACACGGTGCTGAAGCATTGGGAACCCTTGACCCGGATCGCGATGGAGAGATATCTGGCGGCGATCTCGAGTCGCTGAGCCTATGGTTTGACGGAAATCGCGATGGCGTCTCCGATGGTGGTGAAGTAGTCCCGACGAGCGGGCGCGACGTCTACGAGATTTACCACCAAGATTCTGAGTCATCTGAAGCGAGTAAGGATGTTCACCTCTCGCTCTTTTCTCGACCACGAAACACCGATGCATCCACCTTGAAGCCGCATATTGCACCGAATCACTCAGACGACGTACGTGGTTACTGGATGTGAGCAACGAATGCGGCCGAGGGTGCCAAGGCCAAGTATCCTGGCTTCTTTGCTGTCGAACACAAGGGAGATAAGATTCATGGGGATAACACCATCGAGGCGATTCTTGATAACAACTCAGCCGAGCTTCGTTCCGCGGCACGCCTGGTCCCCATGGCTGGCGAGGTGCATACGGCTAGAATAGTCCCTTCGGACTCTTCGTCATGATGTCGACGCCGGTTTCGGTAACGAGCACCGTATGCTCCCACTGCGCGGACAGAGCGCCGTCGGCGGTTCGCACGGTCCATCCATCGACCTTCGAGAGCGAGGTGCGTGCGGTCCCAAGGTTGATCATCGGCTCGATGGTGAAGGTCATTCCGGGGCGCATGATGTCACCAGAGCCACGACGCGCGGTGTGAATGACCTGAGGCGCTTCGTGGAACTCGCGACCAAGTCCGTGTCCGGTATATTCACGAACGATGCCGTAATTCCTGCCGGTGGTCTTTACATAATCCTGAATTGCGCCGCCTATATCACCGATGCGGTTGCCGGGTTTGACCTGCCGGATGCCGGCTAAGAGTGCCTCGCGAGTTACCTTTACTAGCTGAATAGCTTCGGGGGAGCACGCATCTTCTCCACCGACAAAGTACATACGACTTGAATCACCGTGGAAGCCGTTCTTGTAGCAGGTCACATCGACGTTCACGATGTCCCCTGGCATCAAGAGAACGTATGGCGCGGGTATACCGTGACACACTACATCGTTCGGCGATACGCACACAGATTTCGGGTACCCTTTGTAGTTGAGCGGAGATGGAATAGCTCCGTGCTCTAAGGTGCGGCGGTGCACGAAGGAGTTGATCTCATCGGTATTCATACCGGGGCGGATAATCTCGCCGACCTCATCCAGGATGGTAGCCGTGACCTGACACGTTTCGCGCATGAGCGCGACCTCTTCAGCGGTTTTGATCGTAATTTTTTCGCCCACCTATACTCCTATGCGGGAGATCTCTTTGAAGACATTGTGATTATCGTATCGAAGTGTCTATCCGATATCGGTATCACACTAAGCCGCGACCCTTTTTGCAATAATGCAAGCCCTTCCAGGGCCTTAGTGTTACGTAGCTCGTCTAGCGCAATCAGCCGAGAGAATTTTCGCACAAACTTAAGTTCCGGGCAAAACCATCGAGGGTTCGCCTTTGTCGCCTTGGGTTCGAAGTACTCACTGGATGAATCGAACTGGGTCTGATCAGGGGTGGCCTTTTTATGAACTGCGGCGAGTCCAACCACGCCTGGGGGCTCCGCGTTCGAGTGATAGATAATCACCTCATCCCCTTCCTCCATCGTCATGAGGAAGTTGCGCGCTTGGTAGTTACGAACACCGGTCCAGTCCGTTATTTTGCAGCGAGCGAAATCGTCAATAGAAAATAGGTCAGGTTCAGTCTTTACGAGCCATCGTGCCATGGCGCGCATTTTGGAGCGAAAGGCGGTGCCATGCAAGCCCTGGTACACTCTACTGTTCCCTAGAGCAAAAAGTTAGCACGGTTCCTTTCCCACGGTTCCTTTCCTCTCCTCAGTAATCGGTCAGTTCTGAACAGGTGATCGGCACCTTTGGAATCGGAGATCGGATCAAATTGGAATCAGTGATCGGTTGGCGTCAGATTTTGCCAAGCCCTGGTACACTCTACTATCCCGAGCCCCAAGCTCTGGTACACTCTACTATCCCGAGCCCCCCAAGCTCTGGTACACTCTACTATCCCGAGCCCTTGAACACTCTACTGTTCTCTAGAGTAAAACGTCCGCACGGTTCCTTTCCTTCCCTCAGGGATCGGTCGGTTTGGAACAGGGGATCGGTAGCTTTGGAATCGAAGATCGGATTAAATTGGAATCAGTGATAGGTTGGCGTCGGATTTTGCACCTCAGGAACATCTTAAGCGATGACATTAAACTCTCTCGTTAAAAGCAACAAAGCTCTAACGATGCAATAAGCGGATCGTGAGTCGAAAATCAGAACCTGAACTAATTTCCTGATTAAGAGACAAGTCCCCGCGTACCGAGTCATTCCGCGGCAGATAGAGGAAAGGTAAATCCAGGGGGCATCCAAGGGATGAAGGTCCCGGGGGGCCAATCGACGCGCAATCCCTCTTTTATTTTTCGATAACACTCCCTGCATCGGCGGAAGATGCAGTTGT
>JBDLRS010000059.1:0-12313 GCA_039799965.1 Pseudomonadota bacterium | reverse complement strand
CGTATCCCCGTTAGGGTCATCCTTCCACTGCCTGCAGTTGCGCGATAGATAAACGCGCCGACTCCTGGATTTGAATGGATAGTTGTGGGCGTGTTGGGGTCCCTGGCTCCTACCTCTATAGTCACACCGCCTGGGGCTGAATGCCCGCTCGGCGCTAGTGTCGCGTGCTGCCAGTGCCCGTTATTCTTTCTAAACTTAACAAAGAACCACACCGCGTCCCAGTTATATGGCCATGAAGCTATGCGCCACGATTGATTCCAGGTCGCATCAAACTGAACGTCGAGAGTTCCTGCGGTGTCGTCTCTATTGGTTAGAACAGGATTGGTTATCTCTAAACCTGAGGCGTAAGCGTCTCCTACCGACAACAAACCGGCCGCTACTACAGATACTACGCAGAGAAATCTGCGCATGCACCGAGTCAATATCAGCCCTACGGAGCTGGCGATGGCCCCACCTAGCGCTGTGTCTTGTAAGCTCGTGTAGTGCATAATTTTATATAAGTATTCGATTTATATTTGCCAAGTTGTAATCAGATAGCCACCACTCCTAAACACAATCGCTACCCAGACCGTTTGCCCGTCCTCTAGCCAGCCAGAGCGTACCCCCGAAACCGGCGCTGCGACACCTAGTCCCGGCACGTCCAGCATCAGCCATGAGCGACTAGGATAATTATACACATAAAGACGATAGCTCTTTGTGACTCTATCGAGAGCTAGAAACCCTGGTAGAGGCGCTCCGTCACTACCGCTCGCGGGGACAGTAAACGGAAAGAAGCGAGAGAATGCACTCGGTAAAATCGGGGCTTTGTATAGCAGGGTCCCCTTCTGACTATTCCAGCCTGTTAGGGCTATTTTGCCGCTCTTTTTATTGTGCAGCCACGACATCAAAGTGCTGACTGAGCCAGACCGATTAGAGATGCAGCGCGCAAGTGATGTGGGTGGCAGCCTCAACTTTTTCGGTACTTTTCTAAGATCTTTCCCGTAAATGAACGCCGAGGCGTGCTGCCCATTAATTGTTACCGCTTGTAGAGCATAATCTCTAAATCGGCACCCAGTTACCGCGTCTTTTAAGGCTAGTTTGCCGACCTTATTGGGCACGCTCATAGCCTCTATTGGATCACCCGTTTCTGGATTGAACCGAGCAAAGAGAAATTGCCCGTTTTTTCTATCATGCCAGGCCGCTGCAAGGGTATTAACACCTTCATTGGGTGCTATCACTGCAGCGGCATCCGCTACCACATTGGGTAGTGTAATCGAAGCTATCCTTGCCTGTATCAGAGGCGAGAAGATTGTAACGGATTTTCCTCGACCCACGCCATTAGCTACCGAGATCAGGTCAACTATCGCATCTGGTCTGTTCAAGCCAAGGCTACTACCGAAGTCCCCAAGTGCGACCACTGGGGTGCTGGTCGGAGTTAGCGTGGGAGTTGTTGTCACCGTTGGGGTATGAGTAGAGGTGGGAATATTAGTTGGGGTGTCGGTTGCACGCGGTGTTGGAGTGTGGGTGGGGAGTGCAGTAGGAGTGCCACTCGCAGAAGGTGTAGGTGTAGGTGTAGTCGTAGCCGTTGGTGAGGCGGTTGGGGGGACAGTAGCCGTTGACGTGGGAGTACTAGTTGGAGCGATGGTGGGTGTGTTCAGCTGCCACGGCTGAGCGTTGGATAACCCCTCTTGTACCCCCCCTTCGATCCACACATCTCCGTAAAACTGTTCAGCGGTCTCTGCGTGCGAGCTCTCTAGAGAAAAGATACACAGAGCCAACGCTACCCATGTTGACGGTGCCCACGTGCGAGCCGTGTGACGGATGGCAAAAATATCGTTCCTGGCCCGGGTCATCTGGCTACCATACCCTGGGGGGTGGGAACGGCTTAAAGCGCTTCGGGCTTTACTGCTGGGGCCTATATTGCTGCTCCTCGTGCGGGTTACTCCTAGCAGGGTGGTGAAAAATGATTTCCTGTTGCGCATTTCGATAGTTTGACTGCAACTTCGTTGGAGCCGCCGAAAAAATCCTCAACGTATCTCTGTGTATACGCCTCCGGTTTTTTCGTCGTCTCCGCCTCGTTTCGTCAAAACTCTCAAAATGCTCACGACGGAACCATTTTTCACTACCCTGCTAAGCATCAATGTCCCTCCATAGAGGACGAAATGAGCGCCGTCTTGCAATTCATTCACGAACTTCCGCCCCGTTCCCTACAGATACTGGCAGGAGTCACTTCTCCGCGGTACTGGATTCGGGAACACGGATCAGTTTGTAAAGTTTTTTATCGCTACCTATTTAGAAACGGCTGTCAAGGCGGATGAACATGGCTCAGATGGCTAAAAGCACGAAGTTTTTTGAACTTTTCATAAGGCTCAACCCTGGCACCGCCAGCGTGAGCACCGAGAAATCAAAAGACGAAGCGATGTTTATCAGATGCGCCATTTTCCGGACTGTAACTACCGTTTCTAAGGATTATTGGCGCGAAAAAATAGGGTGTTCCGCAGGGTTACCTCTCGCGATGCTCTCCGAACACTCCACGAAGGGCATCAGAGATCTCACCGAGCGTGCAGGAGGAGCGGACGCACTCCACTATCGGGGACATAAGCTCACCATCAGAACGGGCGAGCTGTTCCAGGGTGGCGAGCGCGGCGGACACCCTCGCGCCATCGCGAGCCCTCTTGTATGCCGCGAGCCGCTCAATCTGCTCAGCTTCTCCCCGGGGGTCGATCTTTAGAACCGGAGGCGCTGCTCCCTGCCCATCATCACAGTAGCGATTCACTCCAACAACGGTAGAACTTCCCTGCTCCACCGATCGTTGAGCCTCATACGCTGAGGACTCGATCTCACCTTGTGGGTAACGCCCCTCGATTGCGGAGAGCATACCGCCCATAGAATCTACCTTGTCGATACGTTGCTGAGCCTCTCGTTCTATCCGATTCGTGAGGGACTCAATCAGGTAACTTCCTCCGAGGGGATCCGCTGAAGCGGCAACTCCCGACTCCTCGGCGATGATCTGCTGGGTCCTCAGAGCGAGTCTCGCGCTCTCCTCGGTCGGCAACCCCAGCGCTTCATCGAATCCGTTCGTGTGAAGCGATTGCGTACCACCGAGCACCGCGGCAAGGGCCTGAACGGTCGTTCGCACCACGTTGTTGTGCGGTTGTTGAGCGGTGAGGGTACTCCCAGCGGTCTGCGTGTGGAACCGCAACATCATCGAACGAGGATCCTTCGCACCGAATCGCTCCTTCATGATCCGAGCCCACATTCGACGCGCCGCGCGAAACTTCGCGACCTCCTCAAGAAAATCATTGTGACAGTTGAAGAAGAACGCAACACGTGGGGCGAACTCATCCACCGCGAGTCCCCGCTTCACGGCAGCGTCAACGTACGCGATGCCATCGGCAAGCGTGAAAGCGACCTCCTCAACGGCGGTGCTTCCAGCCTCGCGAATATGGTATCCCGAGACACTGATCGTATTCCAATTCGGGACACATTGGGCGCAGTACGAAAAGATATCCGTAACGAGCCTCATCGCCGGACGCGGAGGATAGATGTACGTACCCCGAGCTATGTATTCCTTGAGGATATCATTCTGAGTAGTGCCTCTGAGCGCAGTAAGCGGAACCCCTCGCCGCTCAGCGAGCACGATCAAGAACGCCAGCAAGGTCGAAGCCGTCGCGTTGATCGTCATCGAGATAGACACATCCTCAAGCCTGATCCCCTGGAAGAGACGATCCATATCATCGATAGTAGCGATCGATACCCCTACCCTTCCGACCTCCCCCCGAGCAAGCTGATGGTCAGGATCACGGCCCATCTGTGTCGGAAGATCGAACGCGACACTCAATCCGGTGATGCCCTGCTGAAGTAAGAAGTGGTACCGAGCGTTCGTGTCAGCGGCCGAACCGAACCCGGCATACTGTCGCATGGTCCAGAGCTTCCCTCGATACATCGAGCAGTGAATGCCTCGGGTGTACGGATACTCTCCTGGCCGCTCGGCCGCGCCGCTCCCCACGTCGGCGGGACCGTAGACCTCTTTGATGGTTATGCCGGAGGAGGTCGTATAGGAACGCTCATCACCCATATACTACCAGAGCCTCAGTGAGCGTCGGAGCGAACGAGCGACCTGTTCAATCCCCCTCTCTCGTTCGGCGGGACCGGAGACTGATATCGTGAGCAACCGCCCATCAAACGACATCGACATGGTGTACGATATGGTAGTTCCTGACGAGGTATCACTGGACAGGATGTGCACCAACTTTGGGGGCTCCTCATCCGCGGCAACACGTCGCTCGATCCAGGTCAGATTTCGTAGCGATGACTCATACGCCCCCTCCAGCTCCTCCTGAAGAGCCGGTAGCTCTTGAGGGGTAATAGGCACCTCTCCGAAGCGAACGGTCACAAAGATACCACGACTTGGGTCCTGCCACGCCACGTCCGGATACGGGCCATCTTTCCATTTCGCCTTAACAGCGGCGCCATCGAGCTGGGAGAAGCCGGGGATTTTATCAAAGCTCACTCGGCCACCAGCCATCGAGACCCTTGTGGAGACCCTTGTGGAGCCCTTTGCGTCGTCACATTCTGGGGGAGCAATGTACACCACCCGTCGATCAAGCCCCTGCGCGTTAGTATATCGAACAACCAGCAGGATTGCTCGAGGGGAGGAGAGCTCCGGCGTCAATATCTCACCCACCGCGTGATGGCCCTCCGGCGAGAGCCGATCGAAATGCGCCAATTCATCCCAACTCTTCGGCCACCGCCTCTCGGCACAGTAAAAAGAAGACATCGCGTTGAAAACGATCTTTTCTGTGGGCTCGGGCGTGCGGAGGGGTTGAGGAGCCATCTCAGAACACCCCGTCGTAAGGAGAAAGGCTCCCAGTATAATAGGTCGACACGCGAAAAAAATGGAGGAATGAGCTCTCGTCATAGAGAGAAGATAGACCCCCAGCAGTTTGCGAGTAAAGAAGGATTTACGTCCGAACGTCATTATGAACGGAGGTCTCTCTCAACCCCGCGAAAGAGGACACGACAGCCGGCACATGACCAAGCCCTCACCCCGTAAAAGAGACCCTTTCCTGAGCACCCTTCCGTGGTAACATCGACCCACTATGAGTCAGACCAACGAACTTGAGCGCCGAAACGTCGAAGCCGAATGTGGCGGCGGCGCAGAGCGGGTAGCCCGTCAACATGAAAGTGGAAAATTGACCGCTCGGGAGCGCGTCGGCGCCCTCCTCGATGAAGGCTCCTTCACCGAGTACGATAAATTCGTGACCCATCGCTCATCAAATTTCGGACTCGCCGACAAGCGATACCTTGGTGACGGCGTAGTGACCGGAACTGGCACCATCAACGGAAGACGGGTATGCGTATTCGCGCAGGATTTCACCGTTTTTGGTGGCTCACTTGCGGCGATGCACGCGAAGAAGATCGTGAAGATCATGGACCTCGCGGAGCGAATCGGGTGCCCAGTTATCGGACTCAACGACTCGGGTGGCGCCCGTATTCAGGAGGGGGTTGAAAGCCTCGGTGGCTACGCTGATATCTTCCTAAGAAACACCCTCCTTTCAGGTGTGGTTCCTCAAATTTCCCTGATCCTTGGGCCATGCGCCGGTGGCGCTGTGTATTCTCCCGCCATAACGGATTTCATCCTGATGGTGAAAGAGAGGAGCCACATGTTCATCACCGGTCCCGATGTGATTAAAACGGTGACTAAGGAGGATGTATCGAAGGAGCTACTCGGTGGGGCGGATACGCACACCTCGATAAGTGGGGTCGCTCACTTCGAGGCCAACGATGACAGGTCGTGCATCGCGATGTGCAGAGAACTCCTCTCGTACCTTCCCCAAAACAATCTGGACCCAGCACCGATGGTATTCTCAGGAGACCTGGCCCTGCGAGAGGACCCAGCCCTCGATAGACTCATACCGGAACAACCTAACCAGCCCTACGACATAAAGGAGCTCATCGCCTCCATCGCCGACTCAAACCATTTCTTTGAGGTACAAGGGGCGTATGCGCAAAATATCGTCGTCGGCTTTGTGAGACTGAATGGGCGCTCGACCGGCGTCGTAGCGAATCAGCCATCGGTGCTCGCGGGTTGCCTCGACATCAACGCGAGCACCAAAGCGGCACGATTCGTTCGCTTCTGCGATGCCTTCAACATCCCGATCCTCACCCTTGTGGACGTGCCGGGGTTTCTCCCCGGAGTTCAACAGGAGCACGGAGGAATTATCCGACACGGAGCGAAGCTGCTCTATGCGTTCGCCGAAGCCACCGTGCCAAAGGTTACGGTTATTACTCGAAAAGCATACGGCGGCGCGTACGACGTCATGGCCTCAAAGCATATTCGAGCCGATGTAAACTTCGCGTATCCATCCGCTGAAATCGCGGTGATGGGTCCAGACGGCGCGGTGAGCATTATCTTCCGACGCGAACTTGAGGAGGCCGCAAAAGTTGGCAAAGAGTCCGAGAAACGCGACCAGCTAGTGCGGGAGTACCGTGAGAAATTTGCTAATCCGTGGGAGGCCTCTGAACTCGGATTCATCGACACCGTGATACATCCACGAGAGACTCGAAGCAAGGTGATTGAGGCATTCGCCACCCTCTCCACAAAACGACAGAGTCCACCGAAACGAAAACACGGCAATATTCCACTGTAGGAGAGCATGAGCGAGCTTCGACCGCCCCTTCCACCACCACTCTCTCACGAAGGCATTCGATTCGTGCGCGGCGCGAGCCGCCGAGAGGAGGTGTCTTCGGAGATCCTCTCGATCATCGCCACCGCCCTACACAAAGCGTTACCTGTGGGAGACTTCTCGGTTGACGGATCTGGCAACCTTACTTTCTCTCACAGCGAGGCATCATCTCTGTGGCGCTCCGCCGGGCGCCTGGAAGCGATCGAACGGAGTACTCAATGAGCGCTTACAGCGTCACGGTAAATGGTCAATCGTTCCTCGTAACCCTTAAGAGAAGGATAGGAAGCGCTCTAACATTTGCGATAGACGATCGCGACTACACCGTGCCCGTTGAGTCTCTATCCACCAGCTCAGGAGCAGAGATCACCATCCAACCGTTACCACGAGACCAACGGCCGCACGCATCGACCGCTTCAAAGGGCGCTCTTCCACCACAGGTCCGCGCTCCTCTTCCAGGTATCGTCTCCGACATCAAGGTCCACGAGGGGGATACGGTTGAACCGGGAGGAACACTCGTCGTTATCGAGGCGATGAAGATGGAAAATCCGATCAAGGCACCCGGTAAGCTTCGCGTAACAAAAGTGCACGTCACAAAGGGCCAGGAGATCGCGCACGGCGCACCTCTCGTCTCGGTTGAGCCGGTTTAACCTAACAGAGTTTTTGCTACGTGACCCGAGAACTCTCGAACCAGGGAGCTCAGAGCGCTCACCTGACCCTGTGTGCTCGAGTTAGGGGCCTGCGCCGTGAAATCCGAAACCGTGAATGGCGTTGTGGCCAGAGCTGTTCGATCAGGGGCGGTAGCCCACCGGGTGCGCAAAAAAGCCCTCCCCTCTTCGGTTACATCAAACTGAAGAACCTCAACTTGAAGAACTCGAGAGCCACGACGCTGAGGATAAACGTCAGAGGAGAACACATTACTGCTCCTCAGATCACGTGAGAGATTGTCGAGAAGCGCCTGCCGAAAGTTCACATCCGGGTCCTCAATCCACCGCTCATACTCATCTCGCGAGATCTCATTAACACCGGTCCTCACGGCTATGCGGGGGTCATCGAGATACTGAGGAAACACAACTGAAGCAACCTCAAGTTGAATCCCTCCGGACGTGAGCATTGGATTAGCTCCGACCTCTTGTTGGAAAAGAAGCGAATAGAATCGAGATGGCGGCGACCGAAAACATCCGACCGACCACACAAGAAGACCCACGACGAGTGCTCGTTGTAACGTTTTCATAGCTCCTTACCGTTTTCCTCTCAGCAGCGATTCAGGATGCTGCTCCACATAATCAGCGAGTCGCCTAAGCGCCCGGGCGGAGTTCGATACCTCATCCATCGCCGCGGAGGTCTTTCCCAACAAGGGATCACTTTGCTCCAACGTAGACTGCAAGGTCTTCAGCGTTACGGTGAGCTGCCCAGACGCAACCTTGAACTCCTTGGAGAGTCCATCGGCCTTTGAGTCAAGGTTCTTAGTTACCACCTCAAGGTCCTTCATAAGGTTATTGAGGTTACCGAACGCCTCCTGGATGTCGTTCGACGAGAGAAGATCTTCGATCTTCTCAATAGCGGTTACGGTCTTCTGCGCAAGATCAGCGAGCGGTATCTGTTGTAGCGTCTCCTGAAGCTTCTCAAGTGGAGACGGAGCGGTCGGGATCTCCTGATAATCCTCATCATCCTCAGCCATCATACGGATAGGAACCTCGGGCATGAAGTCGAGTTGCACAAAGAGCTGCCCGGTCACGATACTATCGAGTCCGAGCTGCGCTTTGAGCCCGCGGGCTATTAAACGAGAGATCAGCCCTGGCTCGGACGAATCCCCTTTCCTAACATCCACGGAATTCAGACCCTGAACCGAATCAGCATCGAGCTCAATAAGAACGGGGATGATGAGTTCATCCTTCCCCGGTTTATACACGATCGAGACATCTTTAACCTTTCCCACCCGAGCGCCTCGAAAGCTCACAGGCGCTCCAACCTGAAGCCCTTTTACCGAGCCGCTGAAGAAGGCGATATAGGTCGACGTATTCTCAAAGAGTCTTCCACGCCCAAAGAAGAGCACAGCCGCAACGATGAGGCACACGGCCCCAACAACAAAGGTCCCTATCCAAGCGTAACGTGGTTCCTTACTCATGCATCGCTACGCTTCGCGCTCTCCCCTTGTTAGGAAACGAATAATTCGCGGATCCTTCGACGTCCGCAACAACTCTTTCGGATCACCCGTCGCGATCATCGTCTTCACATCAGCATCCAGGAACACCGAATTCGACCCGATCGCGAAGATACTCGGAAGCTCATGGGTCACCACGACGATCGTAGCCCCTAACCCCCGATTCAACTCCAAGATAAGATCATCAAGGAGCTTTGAGCTCATGGGATCAAGTCCGGCCGAGGGCTCATCGAAGAAAAGCACCTCTGGATCGAGCGCTATCGCTCGCGCCAAACCGGCCCTTTTCTGCATACCACCACTTATCTCAGATGGATAGTAGTCCTCAAAGCCAGCAAGTCCGACCAGGGCGAGTTTATAGCTCGCGATATCTCGAATCTCGGGCTCAGAGTAATTCGTGTACTGCCTTATCGGCATCGCTACGTTCTCGGCTAAAGTCATCGAGGTCCACAAAGCGCCCTTCTGATACAAGATGCCAAACCTTCGCAGCAAGATATCCCGTTCAGCCAACGAGAGATCCCAAAAGCTCTGCTCCCCGTACAACACTCGCCCCCCTGATGGTGCAACAAGCCCTACAAGATGCTTCAGGAGTGTACTCTTTCCGCATCCGCTCCCACCCATCACGATGAATATATCCCCGCGATTGATCGAGAAGGAGAGGTCTCTCTGAATCAGGAAGTCACCGTACTTCATGGTGAGGTTCTCAACGACGATGTGTGGCTGTGGCGAGTTCATAGGCTAGATCCCAAGAACCTCCGTGATAACCGCGAAAACGGCGTCCGAAAGCACGATTGCGACGATGCCAGAGACCACCGCGGAGGTCACCGCGACACCAACCGCCGAGGCACTCCGGCCACACCGGATGCCACTAAGACACCCCGAGATGGCGATGAGAACACCAAACACACCACTCTTGCTAACCCCCAGCCAGAGGTCCCGCATATGGACAGCGATCTGCGCTTGATTGAAGTACTGGGCGAGCGATATATCCATCGTGAGCGAACTCACAAGAGCGCCCCCAAGTATACCAAGCACGTCCGCATAGACACACAAAAGGGGCATCATGATAATCAGCGCGACTACCCGAGGCACCACGAGGTACTGCATCGGTGAAATACCGAGTGTTGTAAGTGCGTCGATCTCCTCGTTCACCTGCATCGTGCCGAGCTGCGCCGCAAACGCCGCTCCGGTGCGGCCCGCCATGATAACGCCCGCCATCACAGCGCCCATCTCCCGCAGCATCGCAACGCTCACCAGGTTCGCCACGTAAATCTGCGCCCCAAACTGCCTGAGCTGCTGCGCCCCAATGAAGGCCAGGATCACTCCAACCAGAACACTTATAAGAGTAACTATCGGAAGCGCCCTCGGGCCACACTCATCGAGGATAACCCAGATATCCCGAACCGGAACGCGCGCCCTACGCCGGATAAAGAGCCAGAGAGCCATCAGAAGCTCCCCGAGAAAGGAGAGCCACCCTGTCAAGTTCTCAATGAGCGAGACCGATGCTCTACCGATCGAGACGATCAAACGGTCCTCTCCTCGAGCCCGCCGCGCCCCTTTTCGCGCCGGAACTGAGAGCGCGAGTGAGAGCTGGCGAGTAACCTGCTCCGGAAACCCAGAAAAGGAGAGACTGACCTCCCGCTGGGCGCACAGAGTGGCTATCTTAAAGAGTATGGCGAGAGATGGGGGAGCGATAACCAGAGGAGCGATAAAAGGAGCCGCATCAGTCGAAAGGACAACCCTAGACCCCGGCCGCATCGTCTCAATCGATCGCAGGACCGCGCTTGGGTCGCCGCTTACACCCGAGGCATCAGCGATCAGAGAGATCTCAAGCGTCCCATCACCGCTGAGGGTATGGCCAAATGTACATGACATACGGTAGCGCGACTATAAACTGACCCCTTCTCGGCGCTTATGCAGGGCCGTTGCGGGGGAAGCGATTCACCTTTCCACGCACCCTACCACGAGGGAGGTCCTCCACCTAGCAGGGTGGTGAAAAATGTTTTCGTGTTGAGCCTTTCGATAGTTCAGGTGGCACCACGATGACTCTAGTTGAGTGCCGAGCCTCAAACAGCCTCAAGGAACGCACGATGTTTCGGGGCATGAAAGTGCGCATCTCCATAGGGCCGTATCATCGTGTAGGGTCGCTGGGATGACAACAAAAGTTTAGGGCGCTGATATGATCAACCCCCTGGACAACCCCTGGCGAGAGCGGGATGCTAGGCACATGGTACTTCCAGTCATCAAAAAGATCCTCGTCACCACCGACCTCTCTGATGAAGCCCTGAAAGGATATCCCTACGCACGCTCCCTTGCGAAAGCCTACGACGCTAAGGTCTACGTCCTCACCTGCATCGACACCTCAATACAACTCGGTGTAGGCGGCTCGATGGAGATGCCGGTAATGTATGTGCCTGAAACGATCGCGGCAATTAAAGAGAAGACGATCACCGAGCTTAAAGGACACCTCCAAACTCACTTTCCAGACGAGTCTCCAGAATACATCGTCCGGGAAGCGGCTATGCCCGTTCATCACATTATTACCGACTTCATCAATGAGATCGGTGTCGATCTCGTCGTCATGGCGTCACACGGCCGTTCCGGCATCCGGCGCACCTTTATGGGAAGCGTCGCCGAGCAGGTGTTACGGGCATCTCCGAAGCCAGTGCTCGTTGTACCGGTGAAAGAAGCCTAACATATGTTGCGCAGAGCTCACGTAGCTCGACCTGCGCCTCATCATGCGCATTCTCGCGTGTCGTCTCTACCATCCCAATATGCGAAAACATGTTACATCCCCCTTGTACCTCTCAGCGCTGTGCATCGGATTCATGGTGTCAACAGCGTATGCCTTTGATGAACAAGATTGCTCTGAGATGGTACGAGCGTGCCTCTCACGGCCCCCCGAGTCGCGAGACGTATGCTTCGAAAGCGCATCCGTATCGCCCGTGTGCATCGGCTCTCAGGTTGGTGAGATTGCGGCGAAGCGATCACATTTCGGGCCGATGTTTTCACGAGATGAGGAGGGCCCAGCGTTCCTCGGTCCTGAGATCGTCGACCGTGGTTGTCTTGAGAACTTTGATGTCCAGCTCGGAGCGACCCTAGAGATGGGTCCCCTCACGTCAGAGCGAAGAGGCTCCCTTTCGTCTCAGCTTGATCGATGCAATCAGATGGCACCACCAGACCTCTATCGGCCCTAACGCACGCGAAGCAGCGGACACAATGAGAGGTTGCTTGAAACACAGTCAAAGGACTGTTGGCTACGCAAACCAATTAGTCATGCCCGTGACAACGTACGGTTCAGTGACCTGCTCGACAGAGTGCAAGGTTTTGTGCGGTGAGCGATGGTACGTAAACCCACACGGGCACTAACAGGGTGGTGAAAAATGATTTCCTGTTGCGCATTTCGATAGTTTGACTGCAACTTCGTTGGAGCCGCCGAAAAAATCCTCAACGTATCTCAGTGGATACGCCTCCGGTTTTTTCGTCG
>JBDLRS010000058.1:0-34163 GCA_039799965.1 Pseudomonadota bacterium | reverse complement strand
TCCTTACTGGTTCCTAAACCTTGGCCAGATCATCAGCGCAACAACACGCACGGCGAATCAAAGCTAACCACCTGAAAATAGTTGATTCATGGGGTCGCCAAGAGCACTCCTCTGAGATTTTTGAGCATATCCATGATGAAGGTGCCGACCGCACCCAAAGGATTCGATGCGCGAGGTATCGGTTGCGGCGCTGTGGTTGTCAGGGGTTCTTACGATGAAAACTAAAATACTATTCGCTCTCTCACTCGCATTCACCCTCACGTTCACCTCAGGATGCGTGAAGAGGGAAAATGACTCTTCCTCGGAGAGCGAAGACTCTTCCCAAACAACCGCAAAGCCGTTCGAAACCGACTGCGGAACGGTCGTCAACGCCTCTTTAGAAAATCCGGTGGATCCAAAAGGCGCGATGCGAGGCAGAGTGTCCGTAGCGGGACCGAACCTCCTCGTAATGACGCCAAAAACCGGCGGCCCGATCCTCATTAAGTTTCACGCCCTCGGAGTTCCCAACAATCAAGCCATTCAAGATGGCGCGAAGAGAACGCTGCAAGAGCTCGCGAAGGAGGACGCGGTATTCTTTCCCGCCTCCAAGACCTGCACCACCACGATCTCCACAAGCACCGGCATGGTCGGCCAGGTGTTCACCGCGAGTGGAAAGAGTTATTCAGAGACCCTCCTTAATCAGGGCTACGGCCAGGTTGAGGGTGATGGTTGCGACGCGTCATTGATCTACACCTGCTACAACGCGCTTCAGGAGCAAGCGGCTCAGAACTTCGCGGGAGAGGTCGAGGCGTTCTTATGGAAACCGATCTCCGATAGTAACGGCAAGCTCGCCATACACTCCACACCAGCCGATACCGTCATTACCGTCAACGGCGAAGTGGGGCAGGATTTCGGTCCTGGAAATGGATACGCGAATCTGAACCGATTCTCCAAATCTGGATGCTCATACGGCAAGAACGTGACGGTGAAACTCACTAACAGCACGGGAGCGCCGTATCGAGTTAACGGCAAGACCTCAATCACCATTCCAGATGGATGCCAGCGGTACTGCTTGAGAAATGGATCCCTGGTGGCGTGTCCCAAGTAGTTCGTACCCGAGCCTCTCCACCGCAGACCGTAATAATGCGCAACAGGAGATCATTTTTCACCACCCTGCTAGGTTCAAGGCTTACCAGGGGATAGCGTAGCATCGCGCTCCACAAGCGCCCTCTGAGCTACCTCCTGGTCGGAGAAATGAATCTTTATTGTTCCGAGGATCTGGTAGTTTTCGTGCCCCTTTCCAGCGATCACGATCGTGTCACCATCCCGAGCCTCACGAACAACCCGAGCTATCGCCGCACCGCGATCGACATCAACGAACGCAGGGGAGATCCCCGAGCTAAGTATATCATCAATGATGATTCGGGGATCCTCCGTTCTGGGGTTATCTGAGGTAACAACGACCCTATCAGCACACGCCGCAGCGATCCGTCCCATCTCTGGTCGTTTTCCCCGATCCCGATCGCCACCACATCCAACAACACACCACAGGGAGCCAACGGTGGAAACTCGAACGGCTTGCAACACACGCTCTAGCGCGTCCGGCGTGTGGGCGTAATCGACAAACACCCGTGGACTCCCCTCTCCTACCCGCTCCAGACGTCCCGAGACCTGGGGAGAAGCACGCAACGCTTCGGCGACCGCGTCCTCATCGTGACCAAGTCCGATGAGCGAAGCGAGGGCCGCGACCACGTTCTCCGCGTTGTGGGGTCCAATAAAGGGAGCGGATAACAGGCGAATACGATCAGCTCCGGGCATTCGGACCGAAATGTTCATGGCGTGAGGGGTCTCATCAACGCCGGTAATCTGGAACGCGGCACGCGGGTCCCGACCAAACGAGAGATCTCGAAGCCCTCCCTCGCGACACCGCTCCCACAGTCGAACACCGTACGGATCGTCTATGTTGATAACCGCCCCTCTGGTCCCTTTAGGTCCCTTCGCAAGAAGCTCAAAGAGGTGGCATTTCGCGGCGAAATAGTGATCAAACGTTTTGTGGTAGTCGAGGTGATCACGTGTGAGATTAGTGAAAACGCCGATATCAAACGCGACATCCTCGACACGGGCTTGATCGAGCGCGTGAGATGAGGTCTCCATCACACAGGCGTGAGCCCCGGCCGCAAGCGCCTCAGCCATTATGTGGTGAAGTGACACCGGATCAGGGCTCGTGAGCGTGCCTTCAAGGGTCGCTGTTCCGAGATACTCAGTCCCGAGGGTGCCGATACGAAGGGCCCCCGCCCCTATCGTGTTGAGTGCGTGGTAGAGGATCCAGTTCGTTGTTGTCTTGCCGTTCGTGCCGGTTATCCCGATGACCTGCATCTTTTTCGACGGCTCTCCGTTGAGGTAGCTCGCCAATCGACTGAGGGCGAGACGAGAATTTTTGACGATGATGCCGGGCCGTCCTTTGAGCGCCTGAGCGTCCTCGACCACGGCGACCGCGGCTCCGCGGGAGAAGGCATCATCCACAAAGGAGTGCCCATCAGCCGCGTTTCCACGAATAGCGACGAAGATGCCACCCGCTGTGACGTTTCCGCTCGCAGCCGAAAGCGCATACCTGACCTCCATCCCCTCATGGACGTTAACCGCGGCACCATCTGACTCTTGAGCGATCAGCGCAATCGATATCTGTTTCATACCGTTGGTTCTACCCTGTCTATCGTAAGCGGGGAATACAAGCCACGCATTTGAGGTATTCGAAAAAAGGGGTCTTCGTGAAATCGAGTGGGTAGGGCTCGGTGTTATTCCGACGTGAACGTGCTCGTGCACGTAAACGTGAACGTACCCGAAACAGGCATCATGCGGGCCGAAGGCATAGCTTGGAAAGCATGGCTGCAATCCTTGTAAGCAAACGCTTACCAGCGCGATACTCGTCGGGGGAGACATAGTTTAGAGCGTTTAACAGATCAAAGAGCGCGCCACACTCCATTCTCAATCGTAGTGATGACGAACTCAAGCGCCGTTCGATAGACGTCTTGTTTTTCATAGTCGAGCATACTGCTCTAGTTCGGCAGCGAAGAGATAAAGTTGCTCATTCGGGTACGTTCACGTTCACGTGGAAAGGGCGCTATGTATGAGCCAAGACAAGGGTTTACGTTACCTCTGTGCTCGTTGGCACCCACTCCATTCCACGATGAGCCTTTAAAATAGGGCACTATGTACCTTTTTACACCTCAGATTGGGTGCATTTCCTATGATTCTGAATGGATTCAGGCTAGTGTACCCGATCCATGAATCTGAACGGGCACCCCGACCCACGGAGCCTGAAGAAGAGGCCTGAACATTCTATCTATGAGCAACCCCGTAAGGGCTGAACTAACGGCCCGTGACGATAACGATCTGGTTCGGACGACCCTCGCTGGGGACAAGGAGGCCTATCGCGCCCTTGTGGAGCGGTATCAGGGGCGCCTCTTAAGCACCGCCCTCGACATCGTGAAAACTCGGGAGGACGCCGAGGACGTCGTGCAGGAAACCTTCGTTAAGGCATTCTTATCATTAGGACAATTTAAGGGCCAAAGCTCGTTCTATACATGGATCTACCGCATCTGCTTCAATATGGCGATCGACATACGCCGCAAAGCGGGTCGTCGAGGCGGTACTCACCTTGAATTTAAAGAACATACTGGCGTCAACAGAGCGGCGGTACAGGATGGAGCGCGAGAGATAACCGGTACAGGGCTCACAAACCATTCACAGAATATTGAGGGGCCTCATGACGCTCTTGCGCGTAAGGAGTTAGGGCGCAAGATTCAAGAGGTGCTTGGCGAACTCTCCGAGGAGCATCGAGCGGTGATCACGTTACGAGAGATCGATGGTCTTGATTACGAGGAGATCGCTCAAGCGATCGGTGTTCCAAAGGGCACGGTTATGAGCCGACTTTTCTACGCTCGGAGATCCTTACAGAAGGCTCTCGAGGAGTTCGCGCCGCTACAATCAACAGGAGCCGAGGAGGAGCAACTTGAAGCCACAAACGCGCCAAAGAGAGGAAGACCAGCGAAAGCTCGTTAGGGTGACACTATGAGAGAGAGCGGATCCAAAGAATTGAGCGAACAACAGGAACTCCTTCTGAGTTCGTATGTGGATAACGAGTGCTCCTTTATCGCTCGGATGCGCGCTGAGCGACTCATCAAGCAAAACGAGAACGCAAAGCTTTTCGTTCACAATCTTAAAGGCATCTCTCAAACATATCGATCTCTCTTCTCTGGTAACACAACCTCACCCGACCTTTGGGATAGGATCTCTCAGCGCATCGACGGTGAGGAACGCGCCGCTCTTTACCTTGGTCAAAGAAAGCCAGAGACGCTGCTGCTGGAGCGTCCATCGTTAGCCCAGTTCTTCTCTAAACAGGCCGTCCTGGGGGGACTTTCGGGCGCCGCGATCGCCGCGTGCGTTCTTATGTTTGTCTCACGACCAGCAAAACCAGGGGAGATTCTTCCTGTGTACACGGGTGGGCCGGTGGCGGCGCACAACGCCTCGGCGTTTCATCAAGCATCGCTCGGCTCTGCGCCACAAGGAGCTATTCCAGGCTCCTCGATGGAGGTGGACTGGATGCGATCAAACGGTTCCTTGAAGATCATCCAGAACCCTACCGACAACTCCGCAATATTTTGGGTCCGTAAACGCCCAGGCGCGCAGTCCCTTAGACCCCACGCGATCAAAGCGACTCCAACGATCCGAGTTCTGGGCAAGGAGGGGCTTGACGTAATACCTCTTGGGACGACCAAATAGAGAAGCTATGAAGTGCAGTACCCAATCGCGAGCAAAGAACACACTGAGACTTTTAGCTCTTTGCACTCTAAGCATGCTCTGGCTCAGCCCCACAACTGCACAGGCGGAGGACTCCTGCGAACACTCAAAGGTAAAGGTGGTAGTTCGCACGATTCAAGCTAGGGGACCACGACCGCCATCACCGGGACAGACACCAACAACATCCCTCGATGACGCCCTCACCGACCTCAAACCTCAGCTAGCACTTCTCCCCTTTTCCGCCTTCCACCTGCTATCAAGCAAGGAGGAAGAGATCTCTCTCAAGAAGAAGGAGATTTTTCGCTTACCGAACGGTCAAACCCTGACCTTCAGGCCAATGTACCTGGAAAAGGAGAGGGTCGGTATGTGGCTCTCATGGAAGGATACCGACGGCGCAGATATTTTAAATACTCGGATCCACTTCGATGCTGCCGACTCAGTGCTGACCGGGACCGACTACCACGACAATGAGGGACGGATCCTAGCGATCAGAGCGGTAAAACCTTAAGCAGGTCTCACGAAGACGCGGATTCATACCGCCGCAATCCTTGCGCCCATAACCATTTCGTCACAAACCACACACAGACCATCGCGACGCACAGGAACGGTATCTCCCACCATGCCCCCTGTCCGATAACCGCCCTAACAGGAAAGGTGATCGCGGCGAGAAACGGAATTATTCGCGTGAAAACCCACCGGATACGATCCGGGTAGACGAAATCGGGCCACCGCTGAAACTGTTGGCAATGAATTCGAACGAAGTTGATCCCATCTCCCCCCTTGGTCCATAACAATCCCATCGAAATCATAACCTCAATCAGCACAATGCAGATAAGTGAGAGTATCCAGAGAAATGGCATCATCACCCAGCCCATCGGGGGCAAACCGAGCTGAATTCCGTAGTAGATGACGAAACCCAAGATAAATGGCAGCGTAAGTAATGCGACGGGCCGAGTCAGCGCGGTAAAAATGTCAAAGAGACTTCCGAGCGGCCGAAGCAATCGGAAATCGAGATTTCCATCCCGAATCTCAGAGGCGAAGTTCCAAAAATTCGGAGCGACTATCCCAGCGTGAATACAGTTCACGGACTGCAGCCAAAATATGTAGAAAAGAAAGTTTTCTCTGGTCCAGCTCCCGATATGAGAGATGTGAAGAAAAAGAAAATCGGTGGTGTAGTAAAATGTGACAAAAGCGGCCAGGTCGAAGATCGTGCTCAACAGAAAGTTGATACGAAAGCTCATCAACTTCGCAAGCGAGTTGAGCATCTGCTGATGAAGCACACGAAGGTACGGGGACGTTGGCTCATTCATCTAGATCCCCGCCGCGTTATAAAGGCGAAGACCCCGCCGCCACACGAACGCCGCGCACAGGATCAGCGCCGCTATCCAACCAACGAGGGTGGTCGTGGCGGACCAGAGAGATACGGCGCTCGTCCCCATGAAAATGTGCGCTGGAACTGAGGTAATTAACGGAAACGGCGTATAGCTGAGAAACGTTTGGAGCCCCGGCGGAAACAGCTCGATCGGAATAAACGCGCCAGAGAAGAGCACCGCGAAAAATCCGAAGATCACTCGAAAGATCCACACCTCCTCAAGCCAGAACGCCGCGAGCCCAAAGGTAAAGTCGAGCGCGAACCACAGCACACTCACCAGGAGCGAAAAGCCAAAACCGATCGCGAGAGTTTGAGGATCGAGAGGTGGCAAGAATTTGAAAACCTGTAGTACGCCCACAGCCAAGGCCGCGGTCACGAGTTGGAGGAGCTGAAAGCCGATGAACTCACTGGCGTAGAACTTCCAGGCGTCAAAGGGATAGAGCAAAAAAGCGGTCAAACGACCATACCGAATATGCTCCGAGAGGTTCCACGTGCGATGAGAGCGAACGAGCAGCGTAATGATGAAGGACCAACACTGATAGTGCAGCATCTGATCCATCGTAAAGCCGGAGATGCTCTCTCCGCCTCGTGATTGGTACACCGAACGCCAGATATTGTAATTAATCGCGATGAACACAAAAGAGGGCGCAACCAACATCAAAAAGAAGTCAGCTTTGAAGGCCATGTATCGAGAGAGGGCCACACTGATCGTCTTACGCCATTTGCCGAGTTCGTTCCTCACCATACGCTACCCCGGCAGAAGGTGAGGATTCGCGAGGAGCGTTTTAAGAACCCGCTCTATCGGCAATTTCTCGGTTGAGTAATCCACGACCGGAAAGGCTGAAAGGATCGCTATCGAGCGCTCACGGAGAGCCTCCTCTGCGATCTGCAATTCCACCGAGGTTCCATGCTCATCCCACTGGGGATTAAGTCCAGCCCATATGGGGTGCTCACGGTCGACCGGCTCAGCAAACGATAAGGTAACAAACTTCTCTCGGCCAAGGACCCGCTCGAAGTCGCCGATAGAGCCGTCGAATCGTTTATGACCTCCAAGAACGAGCACGATACGCGGACACAACGCCTCAATATCAGCCATATAATGCGACGTGAGAATGATAGTGGTCTTATTATTCCGTTGGTACTCTTTGAAGAAATCCCGGATCTGTTTCTGCGCGACAACGTCCAAGCCGATGGTCGGCTCATCAAGGAAACAGAGGTCAGGATTGTGCAGCAGACAAGCCATCAACTCCATCTTCATCCGCTCACCGAGTGAGAGCCTTCGAATATGGGTATGAAAGAGGTGACGTACACCCAACACCTCCCCGAGCGCGTGTACACGCTTTTTAAATTCATCCTCGGGGACCTCGTAGTATCGCTGCAGAAGTTGAAACGAGTCGTACGCTGGTATGTCTAACCACAACTGCGTCTTTTGACCCATCACGAGGGAGATGCGTCGGCGAAAATCTTTCGGTCGCCGGAACGGCTCGTATCCGAGCACTCGCGCCACGCCGTGACTCGGCGGCACGATACCGGTGAGCATCTTGATGAGGGTGGTCTTGCCAGCTCCGTTTGGGCCAAGTAGCCCCACGATCTCACCCCGCTCCACCTCAAGATTAAAATCCTGAATGGCGCTTACCTTCACTCGGTTGGGTGACACAAAGGATCGAAGAGTTCCCAGAAATCCAGGTTCCTTGCGTGCTGAGAGATATTCCTTGGCTAAGGATTGGCACGAGATGACTAATTCTTTCACAGTGTTCGGACCCTAGCACACCGGTTCCGCACCCGCTAGTTTGTTTCTGTAAGGTCCCAGATTCATTACATGCCCAACCAAGTCAGGTCACGAGAACGAGCCCCCTCCGAATTTTCATCACCTGCGCCAACACCAAGTCATTTCTGCCTACCAGCGTCACGGAACCGTCACGTGGCTACCTTTCTCACCGCGGAGACGTGTGTCTAACCCCTTGGTCCCTCGTTATTTGCAAAGCTATTCCTCAAGTTTTCTGGCGGAACATCCGACCTCCCCCGTGGAACAGGTTGTGCATCACCCCAATCAAACGATTCGCCTAGGAGAGACCATGTCCAAAGAGAGCAAGGATGTGCCAGAACTGACCGACGAGGAGTTAGCGTTCGAGATGCTTGAGATCACCTGCGATGAGATGAATTCCCTCGCCAAAGCCTTCGAGATGATCTCGGACCTTTGCAAGGAGATCAACGGCGAAGAGATCGAGGGCCAAGAAGAGTTTGAAGAGGCGCTTCCCGTGGGAGTTCACCTTCACTGAGTATTCTTTCGCTCCGATATAGAGATGCAAGGAGAGCCGGCGAGCTCTCCTTTTTTTGCTCTGCCCCTACATTGATACCATCAGGCGATAGAGCCACATCCGAACCACCTCACAAAGCGGTTCGCGTATGTTCATCCTACATTCGCCTCACGCCGACTCATCACCAGTAGCTCTCGACACTCCTCCGTTGAAACCTGTGGAAACGTAGCGTACCACTCTCCAACACTTGAGAACCTCGTATCGTCTATCCGTTGATCACACACAAGCGACGCTCCCGTCTTTTCCAGATCACGGCAGGTGGACTGTGGTCCAACCGGTATCGCGATAAGGATCTCTCGTGGATGTTCACCTTGGACACCTTTCAGGGCTGCCTTCATCGTAGCACCCGTCGCCAAGCCGTCATCAACGATGACCACTGAGCGTCCTGCAAGAGGGATGGGTGGACTCTCAGGGGTACGGAGCGCCGCCTCTCGAATCCTCGCCTCCTCAATCTCATCTTGGTAGGTGTCCTCAAGATCCTCACGAGTAACTTTTAACGCCTTCATGACCCGCGTGTTCCAGACGACCTCTCCGCCGAGGATAAAGGCCCCACACGCAAGCTCAGCGTGCCCGGGAGCGCCAATCTTTCGGACAACGAGGAGATCTAAAGGAGCATGCAGCCTTTTGGCGACCTCAAATCCGACCGGCACCCCTCCGCGAGGCAGCGCCACGATAATCGGATGTGCGAGAAATGGGTGTTTAGCGAGGAGATCTCCGAGGGCCTGCCCCGCCGCTTGTCGCGATGAGTAATGGTGATACATATCGCCACAGAGTAGCAACCAACGAGGAAAGGTCTATGACGGCTGGCCGATGGTGCGCGTGAGCCGCTCGAGCTAGCCTATCGCTTCCAAACGTACATAATCCCCTTGCGGATCCACGGAAACCACCTTCATTGATATCTGCTCTCCCATGCGTACGGGTCTATTCGTTTTAACGAAGACCGTGATGTAGATCTCATCGAGCTCAACGAGAGGAGACTTCATATCGAGACGCACGATCGTCCCAGTAATCGGCGCGCCACGGCCCCGTTGCTCAAGGTATCGAAGAAGCCAGTACCGTTTTGTCTCACGACTCGCAAGGTTTGCAGAGTTGAGATGAACCTCAACGTCTGCAACCAGCGGTTCAAATTCAGACTTCATAATCCACGGCTTTTGACCCCTAAAGAAGGCGAGAAATTGTCGTTGGTGACAGAGATCGAGGTACCGTCGGATCGGTGAGGTGGCCTGGATGTACGCGTCGAGGCCAAGCCCGGCGTGATAGTGTGGCTCGAAAGACATCGTTGATTTTTTGAGCTTGGAGCGCGTCGTAAAATCTTTTGCCGGCCCCTCAGGAACATCCACCAATACCTGACGAGCGTTCTCGTCCGGACGTTCCTGACCCCGGAAGATCGCGGGGAGGTTATTGCGAACGGCGAACTGCGCCATGAGGGAGTTTGCGAGTACCATCAGCTCGGCGACAAGCGATCGAGCTGGACTCTCCTCGTCAATCTCTAAGAGGCGAATGCAGCCGCCATCCTCCACGAAGGGCACGACCTCTCGGCGATGCACCTTGACCGCTCCTTTGCGGATACGCTCCTCCTCACTCGCTGTCGCTGCCTGATACACAAGCATCAGGATTTCGTCCTCATGCTCAAGCAGAAGATCAACGTCATCGTAGGTGTACCGTTGCGCAACCTTGATAAAGGAGGGAACCACGGTCCACTCACGGACCTCGAAATGTTCAGAGAGCTGCGCGACTACTGAGATACAGGGCCTCACTTCGCCCTGTCTAAGGCTCAACTTTGCTTCGGACAAGACAAGGGGCAGCATATTAACGGTTTTGTCGGCGCAATAGAGGGAGGTAGCTCGCCGCCGCGCCTCTCGGTCGACCGCGCTCTCTGGCGCTATCGCCCAGGCGACATCGGTGATGTGAATACCTAATTCGTACCCTTCCGGTGTACGCTCGATCGAGATCGCGTCATCCATGTCCTGGGTGGTGATATCGTCGATGGTGAAGGTATGCTTCTGCGTAAAGTCCCTGCGAAGGCGTCGTTCCTCCTCTGGGAAGTCCGCCAGGGTCTTTGGCACAACAAACGCCTCAGCCTCTTCCAGAGACGCTTGAGAATAACGAGTTGGAATATCGTGGCGAATAAATGAGAGATTGGAGTCCTTGGTGAAGTACCCGCTCCGCACTAACACGTCGAATGCCTGCTTCTCAATTGGAGCGTTCTCAGAGACCTTGAGCGCCGCCGCGCAAAGGTGAATTAACTCCTTGCCCTCCTTTTGACGAGCTTGATCCGAGTGGGCGACCCCTGCGGCCACCTCGCCCATGAGGGCGAAGTTCTCCTCAAGCTCACGAGGGATAATCGAACTTGGGTCCTTCGCTCGCTGCACCACACACGCAACGGTCGACTCGCGAGCGGTTACCTTCCTCTTCTTGGCATCTTCGGCGATCCGGAGGTCATTTACTACCTGAGCCGAGCGGGGTTCGAATCCATCTTTATCGCGCTTAAAGTGCACCTTCTCTCGAATGAGAGCGAGCCGTAAACCGGCATGCTTCTCCGGGGTATCTGATCCGAAATAACTTTGACAGAGCTCTCCAACGGTGTAGAGCCGGCACTCTTCGTGAACGAAGGACCATAATTCCTCCACCTTGAGTTCGGCTGACTCTCTTTCTATGTTTTGCGCGATTATGTTGAGAGCCTCTGTCCGAGCGGCAACCGTTGAACCCAATGCGCTCGCCCCCGCAGGCAACCGGTAAAGTCGAGGACGAGTAAGTTCGACCTCGCGCCCCCGCAAATTCAACACCGTTAATTTGTCGCGCTTGGTTCCTGTAATAACTCCAAGGATAATCGCACCCTCATCGTCGTATTGGACGAGCGCCCCTACATTGAAATCGGTACTGGAAGGTGGTGTGGCTTTTGCGGAGCCTGGAGGAAGAATGCCCATGTGTAGGGGCATGGTGCGTGAGGGGCCACGGAATGTCAAACCCGTCATTCGGCTACCGAACAGGTGCGATCACCTCATTAAAAGAGCAGTTGCGGGCCCCAAAATGGCGCATCTGGTTCACCTTAACTACTCTTTTTAGGATAAATAGGGTCTTTTCACGTTCACATTGGGATAACACCGAGCCATACCCACTCGATTTCACGAAGATCCCCAATTGTTCTATGGAATTCAAAGCCAAACAGATGATGATTAGCCAAGCTGTAACTGTCTGAAAGTCCCTATCACGGTAGCTAACGGAGCGCCTGCCCCAACTGACCGTTAAACTTCTCAACGTTGTGAGCGATCAGGCGCTCAAGCTCTTCAGCCGAATCCGCGCGCCCCTCAAGGAGTCCTCGTGACACGTTCACCAAGGCGCCGCCTTTCTTGCCATCCTTAACGGCGAATCCCGCGGTGGCGTCATCGGCACCCGCCCCTTGCGCGCCGAAGCCAGGCATAAGGAAGAACGTGGTGGGCAAGATCGAACGCAGCGCGCGCGCTTCATCAGGATACGAAGCCCCTACAACAGCACCTAAACCAGAGAAACCACACACCCCTTCCAGTCGACGAGCATTCGCTTGGAGCCAATCGGCGACGTGACCACTGACCGTCTTGCCCTTACTCTCGAGCCCTTGAATATCCCTTGCCCCAGGATTCGAGGTCTGCAGCAGAATAAACAATCCCTTCTCGTACTTCTCGCAATCAGCGACGAAGGGCTCCAATGTGTCGAAGCCAAGAAACGGATTAATCGTGAGCGCATCACATTCAAAGGCCACATGTCGAGAGCCGCGAATCGTGACACCACTGATAAAAGCGGCGCTGTAGGCGGCCGCAGTCGAGCCGATATCTCCTCGCTTCGCGTCGATGATGAGGGGGATGCGAGCGGCTCGGATTCCGTCACAGAGACGCTTGAATGCATTCAATCCGGGGAGGCCGTATTGCTCAAAAAACGCGATATTCGGTTTGATAGCGGCAACCTTTCCCGTCACAGCGGCGAGAAAGATATCGCCAAATCCAGAGAGAGATCTCTCAAGGAACTCGCTATCGCTCTTCGTCGATCGTTGCGCCTCGTCGAGTAAGAAAGAGGGGAGCTTCTCAAGGACGGGGTCACACCCTGCGACGAGGGCACTTTTCGATGAAACGATTGAGGCTTGGAGTCGATCCGCGAATGTTGTCATAGTTACCGTCCTACTATTTCCTGAAGTACCGCGAAAGGATCAAAGGTTTGGTTAACCTCCATCTTTCTCTGAACCTGACGAATTGCGCCCATAAAGGCACTCCACTTTTGGTCCCTCGTAATGAAGAGCTCCCGAAATATCCAGATCTTTGTTAGGTAGAGCTTTAGTTGAATAATGTCGGCGTTGTTTACCTCTTTGAGGATCTGAAGGGTTGGAAACCTTGCGCGAAACGGTTTCATGATCGACTCAAAGACCTCAACACGGCGAGCTATCTTCTCCTCAGGGCTCAAACGTGGGTCGTTGTAGAGCTTGTCAAGGGTGGCAAAGAGGTTGTCGACTAGATCGGCGAGCTCGAATTGAAAGGCATACTCCCGCTGAGCTGCCGCGAGCTGTTTTTCCTCATCCCCACACTCATGCTTCGCGGCGCGACAATCGTTGACCCGTTCGGAAAAGAAGTTCACAGCTCCCTGAGAACCGACAAAATTAGCGAGGCTCTCGTTGAAAGGGACGCTACCAGGAATCCACACCGTTGTGTGAACGCTCTCATGAATAACTGTGTTAGCGATTCGGCTTGGAGCATTTTTGAGTGTTGTTGATAGGACCGGATCGTTAAACCAGCCTAAGGTACTGAATGCCTCGGTTCCGCGAATCGAACCCTCAAATCCAAAGCCTTGAAGCTCTTTGACCTGTGCCTCAGCGTCCGCTCTATCAAAGAATCCTTTGTAAGGAACGCTTCCTACTAACGGGAACCACCACGTGTGCATCGCGAAGGCGTCTCGGCGAGAGGCAACGACAACCCACGCAAGGGGGTCCCGAGAGATCTCGGCGAAGCTCTTAAAGGAGCCCCCCGGATTCAGTCCTATCCTTTCGGAAAAAGCGCGGGCATCGAGAACGACCTGCAACTTCTCCCTATCAGTGACCGAGGTCGCTGCGTCGTCGATAACATTCGAGATATCTCGTCGAGCGAGAAGTATCTTGCTCTGTTCATACGCTCCGCGCAGAACATATCCGGGCGAGCACGCTGCAGCACCGACAACCACAACCGCGACGCAGCCACATAAAGCTCTGGCGGAGATCTTCTTTGCGTACGAGCACGACATCACACGATGTACCTCACGACGATCATTCCAAGCAGGGCACACATTCCCGCCACGATATCATCCGCCATAATTCCCACGGCCCCCGGAAGTCGTTCAGCCGCACGAATTGGGCCGAGCTTTGAGATATCGAAGATCCTGAAGAGAACGAACGCGAGTACGACCTGCGAAAAAATGCGAGCATCCACTCCGATCAAAGCTACGAAGAGTCCCGCCCACTCGTCGATCACGATCCATTGCGGATCTTTAGCGGACTCACCATTCAGACTTAATCGAATCGCGAGCGTTCCCACGATGATGGTCAGGACCGCGCAAACGCTCTGAGTTTCAAGAGAGGATAGGGCTCCCGCCCACGACATTCCAAGCCAAGCGAGCGCTGCCGCAACCGTCCCAAAGGTTCCTGGCGCTTGGGGAGCGTATCCACTGCCAAATCCACTACTAATAAATGACGCGATTCGCGAATACATGCGGCCTCAACTATGCCATGTCTGCAACGATAGTACACGACGAATGATCGGACTTCGACGTACTGCTCTCAAAACAGGTCTTGTCTTCTCGATAAAAGTAAAGAGCAAGCGTCAAATTTTTCGCCAAAGCTCGCGCTTTATTTTTTCGCGTGAGAAAGGTTTTTCAAAACTTGTTTGTTGACGTTAGGATCGGCGCTTTGGTATAAGTCGCTTAAAGTAACTCGATTCACCGAATGTGTCATCGGGGTTTTTTGTGACCTTTCGCGAAAAATTCTACGCCCACATCGGGACTACCGAGGGACCCTTTGTGAAGTGACATTCAGGGCTCACATGAAGTTTTTCAGCGCGGTTTTTAGCCTGGATTTTTTCATATCGCAGCACTACAATGCCGCCCTCTTGCTTCTTGGAGTACTATGACTGGCTCTTTCAACGATGACGAAAATTTGGGATTCGAGGCGGATACCCCTTCGCTTCAAGATTTAGGGATCTCAACTTCCTCGGTTAAGGTTGAAGAACAGGAGGGGGAAGCCCGCAGTAGCGTCATTACCGCCCGCGGAACAGCGGAAGGGCTCGTGCTTCGCATCGATGGACGCGTTCAGGAGCAAGACCTGACGTCCGCGGTGCGTGACTTCCTCGAATCTCGCCGGTCATTCCTCCAAGGCAACGACGTAGCGTTTGAGTGGGTCGGTCGAAAGCCAAGCGACGAATTAGTGCACGACCTCACTAACCTTCTCGCCTCGGAATTCAAGGTTTCCGTGCGCAGCTCAAGGCTTAAGGGGGTGGGCGCTAAGCCAGCTACGAGCGAGAGCTCAATTCCTGTATTCAACGCACCTCGGACAACATCTCAACCTCGCGTTACCACGCCAGTGCCAGAGCGAAACGTAAGCCTCTTCGACGGCATGGACAGTATCGAGAACCGAACAGGCCTTGCCGCAAACTCTATGCTGTGGGACGAGCCAGATTGCCGAATCATCTACGGCACCCTTCGCTCGGGCCAAAAGGTGGAGAGCGAACACTCTATCGTCATCTTTGGAGACGTGAACTCCGGAGCAGAGGTGATTGCGGGTGGCGACATCGTCATCTTGGGCACACTTCGAGGAATCGCCCATGCGGGTGCCTACGATGAGAGCGGCGGGGGACGAGTCATCTTCAGCCTCAACCTCCAACCGACGCAGCTTCGCATCGGCCTCGTTATCTCTCGCGGATCAGGATCCGAGAATTTTGAGAGCACCCCTCGCGGCGGGATTCCAGAGATTGCCCGCGTTGAGGGAAACCTTATTGTTGTAGAACCTTACCAATCACGAACTGTTTGGGCACGTAGAAGGGAGTAATTGATGAATACGCGAAGAGACAACGCAGGGAAGAAGGACCTTGGCGAGGTAATCGTAATTACCTCGGGAAAGGGTGGTGTTGGAAAGACTACGACTACCGCTAGCCTCGGCGCGGCTCTCGCCCTCCGCGGTCAAAGAGTTCTCGTTGTGGATGCCGACATCGGACTGCGAAACCTCGATATGATGCTCGGCCTTGAGAACCGTATCGTATTCAACGTGGTCGATGTGGCAAAAAAGATCTGCAAACCAGCTCAAGCGATCATCAAGTCCAAGAAGTCTAATAATCTTTACCTATTACCAGCGTCACAGACCGATGATAAGGACGTGGTCGACGAGGCTGAGATCCGGTACGTGCTTGAACAGTTCCGCCGAGAGTTCCACTACGTCCTGGTAGATTCCCCCGCTGGTATCGAGCAAGGCTTCCGAAACGCGTGCGCAGGCGCTGAGTCCGCTATCGTCGTTACAACCCCAGAGGTATCCGCTATCCGAGATGCTGACCGAGTGGTGGGACTCCTATCCTCAAAGGGAATTGAGGCGAAGCTCATCATCAACCGTATCGACTTCGAGATGGTTCGTCGTGGCGATATGCTTTCGGTACGTGACGTTCAGGATATATTGGGGATCGAGATCATCGGTGTTGTGGAGCGCGACGATCAGATCATCTCCGCTGCAAACTGCGGAGAGCCTGTCGTGTACAATCCGAAATCAAAGGCAGGTCAGGCGTTTACGCGAATCGCGGCGCGAGTATGCGGCGAGCAGATTCCTGTTCCAACTTTCGACACCGGTTCCTTGTGGAGCCGAATCAGCCGTAAACTTGGTGTAAACGCCTAGCGGTTTTCATCTGTACGGGTTGTCTATTTACAGTTAGAGTTACGTAACAGTTAGGTAATTCGGAAACGGAGTTTTTCCGACAACTGAGGGAGTTTCAAAACGTGTTTAACGCGCTCAAGAAAAAGCTCTTTGGCGAGAGCAACGAAAGCAAAGAAACAGCAAAGAGCCGACTTCACTTCGTGCTTGTACAGGATCGGACCGGTCTCACAAACGAGGAGATGGCCGGCTTCCGCGAGGAGATGGTTAAGGTTATCGAGAAGTACTTCGTCATCGACAAGGAGGGGTTCGATATCAAGTATCACCGCCTCGCTGATACAACCACCCTCCTCATCAACTCCCCCGTTATAGTGCGCCGGTCTACATCGAGCTCAAAGAGCTCTCGTGTCACAGAGATTGAGCCCGAGAACGAGACGGATACCGAGACGGCCGCGGTAGCGTCAAACGTGTAGTCGTTCCACTCGGTTTCTGAGAAACCCCACTGCCGTAGAGCTACGGTAGTGGGGTTTCTCTTTTGGCGAAGCTGAAAGTTGGTCGGATTCGATCAAATCCCAACGAAACTTTGATGCTCCATGTGGCTGTACAGGGAAAAGAGGCGCAGGGTAGGATAGCAAAAACGATTCTCCGAGGACCTTTCGCATGCTGCGTCAATTCAACCGACTGATCGCTCTCGCCCTCCTTATCGCGGTCACCACATACATCACCCTCACAAACTCAGAAACAGCCACCATCAAGCTAGGGCCCTCTATAACGGTGACGACCTATGCTGGAGTTATTTACCTTGGGGTTTTCTTCGTCGGATGTGTTTTCACATCAGTTGTGTCGCTCTTCTTCGGTTTTAAAAGTTATTTACGGGAACGCAAGCTCCGCGCTGCGGCACGATCGCACCAACTATTTTTCGAACTCTTTCTTAAAGCCCGAAGCTTCATGGCGAGCGAGGAGTGGGGAGCCGGCCGAGCAATCTGGGAACAGATCCTCAAAGAAGACCCAGACAATACCATCGCACGCGTTGAGCTCGCGACGTGCGTCGAGAATCTGGGAGACTCACGCGAGGCGCTCCGGGTGCTCGATACGATGCGAGCCAGCAACCACATGAACGCCGCCGTTCTTTTCAAAGCGGTAGAGCTCAACCGAAAGCTCGGCAACAATACTGCGGCGAAGGACAACCTCGCCCTTCTCGTTCAGGAGGCGCCCACGAAGCGAGCGCTTGAGCTCGCTCGCAATATCGCGGAGGATCTCGGACGGATCGATGACGCAATGGACTATCAGCGTGCTCTTGAGAAGATCGGACACGTCTCTGAGGAGATGGTCGAGGCGAAGACCCGACTATCGTTTGCGCAACTCGTTTCGTCGGTTGAGAATGAGAACTCTCTTCGCGAGACGTTAACGATCTTCGTGAAAAAGAATCCTACCTTTGTGCCTGGTCTTGAACGACTCGCCCAACTTGAGATAGCGAGGGGTCGACTTGAGGAGGGAGCGGAGCTGTTGGTGAAGGCGGCTAAACTCTCCGAAGGTGACCTCTCAAAATGGAACGCCATCATCGACCTCTGGCTTCGATCGGCCCCAGGAGACTTTACCCGTCGAGCAGAACGGGCACTCGCCGCGGCACGTAGCGCCACTCAAGAACTCCACGGAGCTAAGCGAGTTGACGGGGAGTTCGTTGTGGCCAAGACGCTCCTGGCCGTTAACCGAGCCGAGGACGCTAAGACCCTTCTTGAGAACTTATCGGCGATCACCGAAAAGGAAAAGGTGTCCCCCACCGCAAGCCAAACACAAACCAAGAACCACCTTTTGGGACTGTGCATGGCACGGCTGGGCCTCTCTAAAGACACAGCTAGTCTATGGGAATCACTGGTAGAGCCAACCCTGCCAGCCGCTGAGACTGGAAAGAAGCCGCTCGTATCTGATAGAGGTGAACCATCGCCGGCACTCTCAACGCCGTAGCCGAATACTTAGGAAAACAACATATGACATCCCCTACCCTGCTCTGCATCCTCGATGGATTTGGCCTTAATCCCAAAACAGAGGGAAACGCCGTAGCCAAAGCTAAGAAGCCCGTTATCGACGCCCTTTTAAAGGACTATCCTCATGCTACCCTTACTACATTCGGTGAGCAGGTGGGTTTGCCTGCTGGCCAGATGGGAAACTCCGAGGTTGGACATCTCAATATCGGCGCCGGCCGAGTCGTCGAACAGTGGCTCCTTCGTATCAGCCGCGCCTTTCAGGGCAACTTCTTGAAGGAATCTCCTGAGTACACCAACTTCATATCATCAACCACGTCAGCAAAGACGATTCATGTCGTTGGATTATACAGCACCGGCGGTGTTCACTCGCACCTCGAGCACATGAAGCTCTTCGTTAAGCGCCTCGTTGAGGACAACAAGAACGCTCAGATCGCACTTCATCTCATTAGCGACGGTCGAGATGTATCTCCGACTTCATTCAAGACCGACCTTGATGATTTACAAACCTTCTTAAAGGGATCTCCTCGTTGCTCAGTGGCGTCAGTGTGCGGTCGATTCTTCGCGATGGATCGTGACAAGCGTTGGGAGCGCGTTCAGGTAGCGTACGACGCGATCGCCCTCGGAAAGGGAACGGCTACGTCAGACCTAGCCTCCTACATCACTGAAAGTTACGCCAAGGGTATAACCGATGAGTTCCTTGAGCCCGCAGTGGCTACCACACACAAGCTTGAGGCGACCGATGGTCTCGTATTCTTTAACTTTCGAGAGGACCGTATGCGAGAGATCGTGTCGGCTCTCTGCGCGGAGAAGTTCGACGGATTCGCTCGAACAGCACCCGTTCTATTGAAATCACGAATCCTCTGTTTCACCGACTACGACCATACCCTTCACCTTCCTTTCCTTTTCGCTCAGTTGGACATAAAGAACCACCTCGGCGAGACGGTAGCGGCGGCGGGAAAAAAGCAACTTCGCGTTGCGGAAACCGAAAAGTATCCTCACGTCACCTACTTCCTGAACGGTGGCATCGAGACCCCGTACGAGGGCGAAGATCGAAAGGTGATCCCCTCCCCTCGCGATGTGAAGACGTACGATCTTAAACCTGAGATGAGTGCGCCGGGCGTCGCTGAGCTTGTTGTTGAGGGTATTCGATCGAACAAATACGACCTGATCGTTGTGAACTTCGCGAACTGCGACATGGTTGGGCATACCGGTGTTGTTGACGCCGGCGTTAAGGCTGTAGAGACGGTCGACGCGTGTCTTGGGCAGATCTTGAACGTCCTCAAGGAAGCCAAGGGTCAGGCACTTATCATCGCTGACCACGGAAACGCTGAGCAGATGGTAAACTATGAGGATGGAACCCCTCACACCGCGCACACGACCTTTCCGGTCCCGGTCATCCTCGTAGACCACGCCGAAAAGGTTACGTTGCGCACGAATGGAGCGCTATGTGATGTCGCTCCTACGATCCTTAAGATGATGGGGTTGCCACAGCCGAAGGAGATGACGGGGAAGGCGTTGTTTTAGGGATATTCGTGATGTGCGCCGGTCGCACTTCAAGATCGCCGCAACTAACCTCTCGGCGACCGGACACGGTCGCTCCTATTCAAGCACCACCCTGCTAGCTACGAAGCGCCCCTACACACATATCGCGACACTTTTCTCCTCTCATAGCGATACAACCGGCATGACAACTCGATTACGTTTATCCACGTGGCTCTCGGGCTCCCTGGAGGTTCTATTTCCTCGGGAATGCCTCGTATGCACCCGCCCCATCAAAGGAGCATCCCTCTGCTTTCGGTGCATCCCTCAAGCCGTTTCTCTCGCGGTTTCAAGGTGT
This sequence comes from Pseudomonadota bacterium, assembly GCA_039799965.1. Taxonomy (GTDB): domain Bacteria; phylum Bdellovibrionota_C; class UBA2361; order UBA2361; family OMII01; genus OMII01. Next base: position 14,029 of record JBDLRS010000058.1, on the reverse strand, counting down.
CCCCGGTGCTTTGGCGAAGGAGTGCGCGCGACTGAGAGCGCGTGTCCCGCCTGCGAGGCCTTTCCCCTTCCGGTTGATCGTATTCGATATCTGTGGCAATACGAGGGACTGGCTCGTGACTTCATCCGAGCGATGAAATATCAACCGAGTCCCTACCTCGCCTACCGAGCTGGCGAATTGCTCAGCGAGAGCCTTTCCACGCTCTTCGGCGATGAGTCGTGGGACCGGGTCATTCCTGTTCCATCATCCCCAAGCATGCTGAAGAAGCGGCTCTTCCATCCCTGCGCTGAGATGAGCAGGGCGATTCTTAAATGCCCGCGTGAGATCACGATACGACACGTGCTGCGACACCAAGGCACTCGTGGTCCTCAGGCACGCCGATCACACAGCGAACGTCTGCGAGGATTGAAGAGGGTATTTCGGGTTACAAACGCTCGTGAGGTCGCCGAAAAGAGAATACTGCTCGTTGAGGACGTAATCACGACCGGTGCCACCGTGACGGCCGCCGCACACGCTCTCTACCAAGCGGGGGCGCGCTCGGTGGATGTTGTCGCGCTTGCCGAGGCTCGCGTCTGGAGACGCTTCCGAAGTCGAATTTTCTCCCTCTGTGAGCAAGGAGGTCCGCGCATCTCCGGTATACTGGCTTGACGTTCGGTGGTATCGTACCCCTATGGTACACGACACTACGCATCCCAAGGCGGCCGAGGCACTCACCACATTTCTTGATGCCATCGCGCAACTCAGAGATCCGAAAGGGGGTTGTCCCTGGGATCTCAAACAGACCTTTGAGTCGTTACGTTCTTACCTGGTCGAGGAGTCGTATGAGGTCGCCGACGCGGTGGAGACAGGTGACGAAGCCGTACTGGAGGAGCTCGGCGACCTTTTGTCCATCATCGCCCTCTACGCTCGAATCGCCGAGGAGAGAAACTCGTTTTCATTCGCCTCAGTAGTGCAGGGAATTACCGAAAAGCTCATTAGACGACATCCGCACGTTTTCGGAGACGTTAAGGTCGCCGGAGAGGAGGAGGTCTTAAAGAATTGGGAGGCGATAAAGCAACAGGAGCGAGCGGCGGACCAGAAAAAAGCCAAGGGTCTTCTCACCGGACTGCCTCGATCGATGCCGGCGCTCCAAAAGTGTCACGAGATCGGTGTGCGGTGCGCCCGAGTAGGATTTGACTGGACAAACACAGAAGGTGTCGCCGAAAAGGTACGCGAGGAGATCTCTGAATTTTTAGCGGAGCTGCCAGACCCTACGAATCCCTCCCTAAACGCCGCTGGAAAGCCTTTTGACAAAGAACTTGTCTATGAGGAGTTCGGGGACCTCCTCTTTACTCTCGCGCAGGAGGGTCGACACCTGGGCTTTAACGCGGAAGAGGCTCTTGCTGCGGCAAACGCAAAATTTATGGCCCGATTCAAAAATCTTGAACAGATCGCGTCTGAAGAGAACCCCCAGAGGCCCCTCAACACGCGTACCACCGAGGAGCTCGAAGCGTTGTGGGCAGAGGCTAAAAAACGCACCTCCAAATCTACATAAAGAGCCCTGAATATGGGGACCTGTCGCCCATCTCATGGCAGAGAAGAGCTTTGAGAGCCAAGGTTTTTAGCACAGCGACGCGGAGGGCGCCGCACCCAACTTTTTATGCCTGTTTTTTCAGCGCCCTCCGCGCCGCGGCGGTACTTCACCACGAAGTTTGCGTACAGCCCGACAAAAACCTCATAAAACCAGCAAACTACGACTTTACGCCACAGATCTGAAGTTCCGGGGTCCTTTGCTTGTCGCAAAGCACCGCCTGGTATACCATTCCGTGGTCAAAAGCCGCCTCACAGCGAGGTGCACTTAACTGATAAAACACCCATATGTTACAAGCCATGAAAGCCAATTTCACCGATTACAAGGTAGCGGACATCACCCTCGCTGACTGGGGCCGCAAAGAGATCATCATCGCCGAGAAGGAGATGCCAGGACTCATGGCTCTCCGTGAAGAGTACGGCAAATCGCAGCCGCTCAGGGGCGCTCGCATCGCTGGCTCGCTCCATATGACGATTCAGACAGCTGTTCTCATTGAGACACTCATCGCTCTTGGGGCTGAGGTTCGTTGGTCAAGCTGCAACATCTTCTCAACCCAAGACCAAGCGGCAGCGGCTGTCGCTGCTGCTGGCGTCCCAGTGTTTGCGTGGAAGGGTGAGACCCTTGAGGAGTACGACTGGTGTCTTGAGCAGACCCTCACCTTTGACGGCAAAGGGCCAAACATGATCCTTGACGACGGCGGAGACCTCACGATGCTTGTGCACAACAAGTATCCCGAGATGATGAAGGACATCTACGGAATCTCTGAGGAAACAACCACAGGAGTTCACCGTCTGTACGAGATGCTCAAGGCCGGTGCGCTGAAGGCTCCAGCGTTCAACGTGAACGATTCCGTGACTAAGTCGAAGTTCGACAACCTCTACGGATGCCGCGAGTCACTTGCTGACGGAATCAAGCGCGCTACAGACGTGATGGTAGCCGGTAAGGTTGTTGTTGTAGCTGGATACGGAGATGTAGGAAAAGGTTCCGCTCACTCCATGAAGGCCCTCGGCGCTCGAGTTCTGATCACCGAGATCGATCCGATCTGCGCGTTCCAAGCCTCAATGGAAGGCTATCAAGTTGTTACGATGGAGACAGCAGCTCCGATCGGTGACATCTTCGTAACGGCGACCGGTAATGTAGACATCATCACGGATAAGCACTTTAAGTTGATGAAGGACGAGGCTATCGTGTGCAACATCGGTCACTTCGATAACGAGATCGATATCGCGTGGCTTGAAAAGAACACGACCGAGGTTAACATCAAGCCTCAGGTTGATAAGTTCGTATTCAAGGATGGACGCTCTATCGTTGTTCTCGCTCGCGGACGTCTCGTGAACCTTGGATGCGCTACTGGCCACCCAAGCTTCGTAATGTCGACTTCTTTCACAAACCAGACACTAGCTCAGATAGAGCTTTACACGAAGAAGGGACAATACCCTGTTGGCGTATACGTTCTCCCAAAGATTCTCGATGAGAAGGTTGCTCGCTTGCACCTCAAGAAGCTTGGCGTTGAGCTCACAGAGCTCACTGATCAGCAGGCTAAGTACTTGAGCATCAAGAAGGAAGGTCCTTACAAGCCTGAGCACTATCGGTACTAATATCCAGGCCTCCTACGAGGTTGAGACTCAACCCCGCCCGGCGAAAGCCGAGGCGGGGGTTTTTATGAGCCCGCCCTATCTTGAATCATGGAGCGTCCTAACCTTTCACTATGTCAACGTTTCTCATTCATCAAGAATCCTCATACCTCGTCCTTCTCGCCGACTCCCTCGGACTGAAAACTCATGCAAGTGGCGGAACGCCCTATCCGGTCACAGCGCCCAAACTCGTTCATGTAGCCCCAGGGGTGTACGCAGCCCACGCCGGAACGTTACAGCCAGCGGTCGATATGCTCTCCGAACTTGGGGAGACACTCACAACCGCCACAACGTGGGAGTCCGTCACCGCTAGTATGCAAAGCATCGGCGAAAAGGTATACGCTCGGTATCAAGAGCGATTTAAAACAGAATCCTTCGACGTCCGAGTGGTTATCGTTTTGACGGGAGATAGGCGCCACCCTGCTGATGTGGGATGTGATCGAGCCTCATCTATTGTGATCTGGGAGGTCGCGCGCAGGTTTGAGCCACACCATGCAACCGGTCACGTCTACTTTGGAGGAAGCGACCCCCTTTCAGATCTCGCCACGAATTTTTTGGCGCAGCCACTTCTCGCGGGGATGCTTCAACAGGGCCCGCTGGCGGCAGCTCACGCGCTCGTAGCAACTCACGCCGCGCTCTCCAAGCTGAGCTCTACAATCTCCCCCGACGCGAACGTGGTTATCATCGGCGAAGATGATGAATACACGATACTCCACGGAACGCTTCTTGAACTCGCGCAGGCGGTACTCATGAAGGGATAGCACCCAAACGAGTCTACCACCTACGGGGATGCAACTATGCGAGAATGCGATATGAGCTCTTCAGGCGCACCGAGAGCTAGACTCAGAGGTGTACTCGCTCGACTGATTACTATCACCACTACCAGCTTTGCCGGGCTCTATCTCTTTTTGTTTTTCACCAACAACGAGAGCAACATCTTCATCTTTATGGCCAATGTATTCGCGCCGGCGTTTCTTGTACTCACGCTAGGGCTAACGCTACTTGCCGAACTTCTCAACGTGATTCGAAAAAGGCGGAGCGCCCTTCAACACCGGATCGTTCGTGGGGCACTTATCGTTTCATTCCTTGTGCCCACGGTTGTGGGTGAGGTTCGGTCTCATCCTCGACGAGAGATATCTGGAATCATCTCAGGGTCGGTATTCACAGTACTCGACGCGAACTTGTTGGGGCCGGTCGAACTCGACCCTGACTTTTACGACCAGGTAGCTCGTAGGGGCCCCGATATCATAACCCTCCAGGAGCTTAATCCAACGGTGGCGGAGCGGCTCAGTGCTCGGTTAGGTGACGGCTATCCGTGCAAGGTGCTCGATCCTAAGCCAGCGGTATTTGGTATGGGAGTTTTCTCTCGGTATCCGTGCTCAAAGCGAGACTCAACTAAGTTTCCGCCGGCGATCGGCATTCCACAGATAGTCGACATCCAACTACCGAACAACAAGACGGTAGGTGTCATTAACGTGCACACCATTCCACCACACACCTTTATTAAGCGATCCCGAAACGACAGCGATCTGCGCCAGCTCTCACACGCGATCCTCGAGCGGGAGCGATTCGTTGAGGAGATGATAACGATCTCGCGCGCGGTGAGCACTGACGCTATAATACTCACCGGAGATTTCAACGCTACCACCCGCAATAGGGTGTATAGTCTCGTACGGCGGATGAGACTCTTTGACTCATTCTCATCAGGCAGCCGCATGCGGGGAGGAACGTGGCCTGGCCCGCAGTTTCCACTCCCCTCGTGGATGGTGCGTATCGACTTTATCTTTCATTGCGCCGGGCTCACATCCCTCTCAACAGAGACACTACCGAGCGGATACGGTTCAGATCACCGTGGGTTAATCGCGACCCTCGCCTTCATTCAACCACATTGAGTTCCAGAACATGCTTCGCGGCCGTCCTCAGCAATCAATTGAACAAGACCGGATAGAGTAGTTTGAATCTCGGGATCTGCACCGTGAAGTGGTCGCCCTCCCTTCTCTGAAAAATATAGCTACCCCGCATTGAGCCGACCGGGTCTTGGATTACCGTGCTGCTCATATACTCGAACCGCTCCCCTGGCCTGAGAATAGGCTGAACACCGACAACGCCGGTGCCGTTGACCTCTCCCGTTTGCTCACCAGCGGACTCAATGATCCAGTGCCTCTCCAGAAGTTGCACGGTATCGCTTGAATGATTTTCAATCGCCACGGTGTAGGCGAACACAAACACTCCCTCGTCGGGTCGTGTCTCTTCTACGATAGGTGCCGGTTCAACCGTCACCGTGATGCTCGCAGTGGTCTCAGTGAATGTGCTCATACGCACTATGCTAACCAAGGATGATTGCGCTGAAAAGGGTGTGACGCTTTAGGGATGCTGGATTAAGGCGACGTTCCGTGTTACCTGACCCCTACCGGTATGAGCCTTCCTCTCTACAAAACTATTGCGCCCTTGCGCCCCTACCACGGGGAGGTTAAGGGGCATGAGGTCGTACACGAGTGTCGCAAGGTGTGGCGACTGATGATGAGGTCACCTCACTGGAACGAGATCCGGAGGTCCATTTCGAGTCTCGTTAACAACATAGGCCTTTCAACGGTGGGCAGAGATCGTAACTCCGACGCCATCACTACGGCACTCCCTCAAAATGTAGACTACGAAAAGCTGCTAGTTATCTGTCGTCAGCTCATCTCCTGGAGAACCGGACCCTATCAACTCGGAGATCTCGAGGTCGATACGGAGTGGCAGTCGCACATGAAGTGGCGGCGCGTTTCCCCGATGATCCCGCGACGTTCGGGGATGAGGCTCGCCGATGTCGGATGCAGCAACGGATACTTTCTCTACAAACTCTCAACGTTGAATCCAGAGATAGCCATCGGCTTTGATCCCGTTGAGCGATGTTGGCTGCAATTCGCGTTGCTTCAGTCGATGCTGCAAGTGCCGAGCCTCGCGTTCTTGCCAATGGGAATCCTGGCGCTTGACGCTTTCCCGAGCTTCTTCGATTTCATCTTGTGCATGGGGGTGATCTATCATCAACGGGATCATGCTCTTGCTGTGAAGAAACTTTACGGCGCGACGCGTCCTGGGGGACACGTGCTGCTTGAAAGCCTGGTGGTGCCCGGGGACGTGCCACTCACGATCACAGCCCCCGATCGCTACGCGAAGATGAGAAACGCGTGGACCGTGCCATCAGCACCGTCGCTCAAAGACCTTTTCATAAACGCAGGCTTTCGGGACGTGCGGGTGGAATCGTTCGGACCCTTAACGACCTCTGAGCAACGACGCGCTGAGTTCGCACCCTTCGAAAGTTTGGTTGATTTCCTGGATCCGAACGACCCTTCGCGAACCGTTGAGGGACATCCAGCGCCACATACAGCCGCGGTGATCGGGCGCAAATAGGCGTTCCGCGTTAGTAATCCGCGCCTATCAGAAGCTCTTCGATACTCACATCAAGTGCCTTTGCTAACTTTGAGATCGCGCCGATGCTGATATTTTGTTTTCCGTGCTCAACCGCGCTGATATAGGCACGGTCGAGATCAGAGTTAGTCGCGAGCTCCTGTTGGCTAAATCCTCTCAGCTTTCGATACTCATGTACCGAGTGTCCGAGCTTTCGGAGGAAGAGCCCAAGAGCGTTCTCAGCGTTCAGGAGACCACAGACCTGCCGCGCTGAGATTACAGCTGTCTGTGGATCGGCAGCGAACGCATCGGCTTTAACCTGTTCTGCGAGTTCCGGCTTCATAATAAACGTCGCCCCTCCAACGATAACTTTGGGAGCAGGGTTGAGTTTCTTTAACTCTTGAACGAGCTTTGTCGCCACCGGCACAAGGCCGGTCAGGGAACAAGACACGCACACAAGGTGAGCGCCACGGGCTTTGGAAAACGGCACAAGATGATCTGTCGGCACGTCCGCACCGAGAAAATCCACCTCCCATCCATCCACCGAAAGAAAGTCAGCGACGGCCTGCGCCCCGATAAAATGTTGGTCGCCCTCAACGGAGCTCACAACTGCTTTCAGGCCGAGCTTAAGCCGGGTCTTTAACAGACCCTTGAGACGGGTCATCTGTCGTAAGGTAATCTGCGTGGCGATGTGCTCTTGAGGGATTGAGACCTCACCTCTGTGCCAACGGTTTCCGATGTCGACTTGTACCGGCATGAGGACATCGAGGTAGAGCTTAGAGGGAATGACCCCACTGGCGAGGCCCTGGTCCAGAACTTTTTGCGCTTCATCCGCATGACCCTCCAAAACGGCCGATGCGTACGCGGTCCTGAGCTTGGCAAGTAGGTCTGAAACCACAAAATCACCTCGTGTATGTGTTATATGCAAAGTAAGGATAGCACTTGATGATTAAATACACCAGCAGAGGCTGTCAGATTGAGTAAATATAACGGTCTTGTCCGCAAATCGTGAAAAACCACGGCTCTTTCAATACCTTAAACCTAAATCAGCAGTTGCGGGTCCGAAAACGGCGCATCCAGCAAAAATCACGGCGGCTTTTGAATTTTCGCTGACTTCCGCTTCGGTGTGAGCTCAGTCGAAAGCTCACCCTGACGGTGCCATGGTTGCACCCTTCGAAAAGTTCAAAATCCTTGGTGCTTTTAGCAACCTGCACCATTTTCCCTCTTCTTAACTGCGAATTTAGGTTAGATCACTAGGGGGAATTCGACTCCCATAACACAGGGAGATGAGCTCGATGCGTGAACATTTTCAAACCCTGGGGCTGACCGAGAGCGCCTCCCTTCAGGACGCACTCGCGTCGTACAAGGATCTTGTTCGTGTCTGGCATCCCGATCGCTTCGGACACGACGCTCGCCTCCGAAAGAAAGCAGAGGAGCAGACGAGTAGGATCAATGTAGCGATGTCGCACGTACGGGAGTTCTTCAAGAATCCTGCCGCGTATCGCAGCTCACCAGAGCCTCAGGCGCCCCAACGACCAAGGACACCAAGCGCACCACCCGTTACACCCACCCTCGGCATCGCCCTCGCGATTCATCAACGACGCACCGTTTCCCTAGCTCGCGCCTTGATTGGCCTGCTGCTCATGCAACTTGGATGGTGGATGTCTATGGAGCATCCCGGTTCTCCGAGTCAGGTCGCTCTTGGAGTATCGCTATTCGGCTACGGATTCTCATCAGCGCTAGTTGCGGTCGCCATTCTTTTCTTTCAAAGGCCCCTCATTTCGATATCTAACGCCTCGATTCGAATCCTCGGTAGACCAAGCATTATGATCGAGGAGATCGCCGCTTCTCACGTTGTGGTAACGACCAAGGGGTCGGTGTTTACCCTGCAAGCCTCGCCCAGCTACATACGGAGAAGTCCACTTCCCCTTAAAGTCTGGCTCCAAGCGCATCTTCTCGCTCGACGTGCCCATTATGAGGTTAGAGCGACCTCTCTTGATACGCATCCAGCGCTCATCCTTGACTCGCTGGACCGAGTTAGTGCTCTCGGGAGCGCTCCATCACCGGTGCCAAATCCAGCCTCCTCCGCCTGGGGATACTACGCTGCAGCCTTCTCGATAGTGACGTTGACGGTTCCGGTGTTTCGTCTCTGCATGGAGGGAGGGCTACCACCATCAGCGATACTCCCCTACCTGGTGATTTTTGCTCTTTTACAGATCACATCGGTCATTAAAACGATCGTTCTAGCGCCCACACGGTGACCCGCTCGACCGATTGAAACCTTCGGCCAGACTCGCTATAAAAGAAAAAGTGCCGTTCAGGTTACTGTTTTTCGGACCGATGTCGGGCTCTCAAGCGTCTAGTAGAGAGAGAGCTAGTTCTTGGTTCTTGGGCCGCCCTAGCTCAGTTGGTAGAGCACATCATTCGTAATCGACAACTCAGTCGAAGCTCAATTTCACAGCACTCTTTTTTATCAATGCTTTCAGGCATATACTAGTACTACGCAACTTCCTGGCAAAAAATATCGGCACATTTTCTTGTGTCAGTTTTGTGTCAGTCGATAGTGGAAGCAGACTTTTTCGACTCATTGAACATCGAACTTGAGTCAGTTTTGTGTCAGTGAGTCAGTCTTCTCGTGGTGAACGTGTGAACAACAAGCTCTCATTCTGGACTGATTACTTCGAGCTGAAGAACGGCAGAATCAAGATATTCAAGCGCAAGGGCGTTTCGAGTCGCTACTATGCTCGGCTCACGTTTCGTGGAACGAAGGGCTTCGTTCAGGAATCTCTTTTCACAACAGACAAGGAAGAAGCAACTGAGGCTGCTCTTGAAAAGTGGCTGCAATACGAGTTCAAGCTCAAACAAGGACTCTCTCTCACAAAGAAAACATTCAAGGACGTTTCAACAGAGTATTTGGAACATCTCTCTGACAAGGTAGCTCGTGGCGAGATAAAACAGCGCAAGCTACACGGACAGAAGTTGATGATCGATAGATACTTCGACAACTTCTTTGGAGATATGCAGCTTGCGGATATACAGAGCAAAGAGCTTGAACGGTATCGAGAGTGGCGCAAGAACTATTGGATATCTGGTGATGGCTCGAAACTACGTCACATCACGTACTATCGAAACGGCAGGAAGATCAAACGAGAGATTCACGAGTCTCAGCGATCACGAGTAGCTGCAAGCACAACAGTCAACAGCGAAGAGACAGTGCTCAGAGCGATCTTCAAGTTTGCGGTAACGAAGGGCTACATAGCTTCAAACGAAGCAGTGCAGATAAAGACAGAACGTGTGAAGTTCAATCAACGCTCTACGTTCTCAGAGAGTGAGTATCGAAAGCTCTTGGCAGTAGGACGACAACGTATCGACGACGTCAAAGACTCTGGACGTGACAGAGAGCTATGGTATCGAACTCTGCTCTACAACTACATTCTGATCGCATCGAATTGTGGATGTCGTACTACAGAGCTTATGAACTTACGTTGGCGAGACATCGAATGGCACGCAAAAGATGCGTCTGGTGGCAGCAACATCATCTTTAGCGTCAGTGGCAAGGCTAAGAGCAGAGAGCTTGTGGCAAATGACGTATGTCGAGATTACTTGACTCGCATTCTGGACAAGCAACGAGAGTTCTCTGCGAAATATGGCTTTACGTTTAAGGCTCATGATGAGTTCGTGTTCTCTGACTGTAAAGGGAGAAAGATTCAGTCGATGAAGGGCAACTTCAACGCTCTCTTGGATGAAGCGGGACTCACACGAGATAAATCTGGAAAGAAACGTTCTCTCTCATCGCTGCGAATCTACTATTGCACGATGCGGCTTCTCAAAGGTGATAACGTCGATCTCTACGATCTCGCTCTCAATATGGGCTCATCTGTAGAGATGCTGCAAAAGACGTATTCTCGGCTTACGGCGAGACTTAAAGGGCATAAGATTAAGAGTGCAGGTTCTGTGGAAGAACGACGAAAGGCTGCTCAGAAAGAAACTACGACAACGTAGTGGAGATTCTTCGATTGCATTGCATGGCTGATAGTAGCTCTATCTCGTCAGCTACCTGACGCAAGAAAGCTATCGCATCGGCGTGCTGTTCATGGTGAGCAAGCACGATGTCGATAACGATATACATATCAGCGTGTGCAAGTTCGATGGTTTTGGCGAACACAGGCAGTTCAACTGATTCAGTGAGCTTGGAAGTGGCTTCGTGGAATTTCTTGAACGATAGAATCGACATGGCTATTTCACCTTTATGGCTATCAAAACCACATCTCTTTCATCATCAACGTACTCGGTAGCTCTCTTGAGGAATCTTTGCAGGGCGGCTTTCTTATTGCTGGATGAGGTTTTCTTGGTAATGAGGTGCAACTCACTATCGAGGATGTCATAACGTTGGATTGCGGTAACAAGTTCTTTTTTAGTCTTCTTCATACCGTAGGGCTGCTTGGTTTCTTTGTCGTAAGATCGGCACGTGAACTTTCTGGTGGTGATCGAGGTAGTGAAGGATGCTTCTCTTGATGATGGAGGATTTGCTCTCTTCAAGATCGATGGCTATCTCTTCAAGGGCTCGTAGTAGGTGGCTCGAAACTCGTGCTGATATCTTTTTGTCGAATCGTTTCATGGTGGTTCTCTTTAATGCTTACTCTTGTATTTATGTTGTTTGAAAGTTCTTAGGTAATAAACAGCACTGCGAGTGGAAACTCGTGGAGATATTGCAGCGGTGGTAAGATGGCGCAACGATCTACTGTTTGCTGAAAGCAAGGAGCGTTACGACATCTGTTCTCTTCGTGGCTTTCGTTGAAACTGTGTGGAGATCACAAAGTGTTCGTAGTTAAGCTCATTGAAGATATCTTTGGTTGAATACAACTTTGTCTTGAGCACATCTTCTGGCGACTGTGGCTCGTTGATTTTTAGATCGGCGCTCTCTAAGACACGAGACAATGCGTGCTGGGCATGGATCTGAAAGAGCACTCTGTAACGTGGCGGTACTTTCAGCATCAGATGGTAGTGGATGTTGCTATCGATATGCTCAGGAAACGCTATGAAGAAGATTCTCTGCTCGGCTGGTATTCGGTAGAACTTTTTCCCCCAAAGTGATTTTTGTATCTCATAGTGAAACTCATTCAATAGCTTCTGGGCTTTCGCTATTGAGAGGCTCTTGTTGAATGCGACTGTGACGAAGAGTGGAAGATCAAGGCTTTCGAGGAACGATCTAAGTGCTGCTTGTAGCTCTTTGCGATCAGTATATGAATGTTGGCTATCGATCTTAGTCATGCTGTGGCTCACGGTTAGGAGCGTCTATACACAACGAGGAAGCTCGAAAAACGACTTTGTTTTGTGCAACGTTGTCTGACACTCAGTTCACAGCTATTTAGCGAATAGAGCGCCTCCTACGACGACGCTACATAACTAGCTGATTTCACGTAGGTTCTATGGATTGTGTAATCGTGCTAATACACGATGACAGTTTTGGCTTCAGGCTCTTATGCTGGCTGTGGCTTCTGACGTTGATAACTGTGACAGCAGAAAGCAGAGGTACTCGTCATGGCAGTCTTTGGATACATCAGGGTTTCAACAGCACGACAAGCTGAAACTGGGTTGAGCTTAGACGCTCAGAAACATCAGATCACTGCATACTGTCTCGGTAAACAGCTTGGAGACGTCTTGTGGTTTCAAGACACTGACGTCTCTGGTTCAACAGACTTAGCAGCGAGAAAGGCTGGTTCACAACTTTTGGAGCGAGCTAAAAAGGGCGATGTCATCGTCTGCGCTAAGCTCGACAGAATGTTCAGAAACGCTCAGAACGCTCTCAATATGTTGGCTGAGTTCAAGAAACGTGGAATCTCTCTTCACTTCATCGATTTAGGTGGTGATGTCTCAAACGGAATAGGACAACTCGTCTTCACAATACTCTCGGCAGTAGCAGAGCAGGAACGTGAGCGTATCAGGGAACGCATCGCAGATGTGAAACTCACGATGCGTCGAGAGAAGCGGTATCAGGGCGGTAACGTAGCTTTCGGCTATCGAGTTGGAAAGAATGGTAAACTCACGAAGGACGCTAAGCAGCAACGGTGTATCGCTGTCATGCGTGAGAAACGAGCTGCTGGGATGTCGCTACGGGACATCAGTCGGTTTCTGGCTGATAAGCATGGGGTAACGATATCGCATAATGCTGTATCAGAACTGCTATCTGGGAAACGAAAAACAGCTCTCTGACATCATAAGACAAGAGTTGATTCTTCAGTGATTGTGCGGTACTTTTTGATCGTTTCAATCGTCTTTACGCCACCTTAGCTCAGTTGGTAGAGCATCTCATTCGTAATGAGAGGGTCACGTGTTCGATTCACGTAGGTGGCTTACTCAATCTGCACGTCATCTCATCATGCTCTCACAAAAAATTCGTTCATCGATATCGGCTCTCGTGGTCTCTCTCACTTCAGTCGTCGTGATGGGAATCGCAGGCGCTCAAGAGTTATCGGCTCAGGAAAAGCAGGAAGTAAAGATAGGCGCAATTCTACCTCTCACTGGCGTCATTTCTTCAGTAGGTGAGGCGATGCATCGAGGCTTGCAGATGGCGGCGGGTGATGCGAAGCATATTTCAGTGAAGCTCATTGTTGAGGACGATGCTACGGCTAACAGGTCAAGAGCAGTAAGTTCGGCTAAAAAACTAGCTGGCGTCGACAAAGTTGACATCGTGTTTAATGCATATGCTTCTACAGTCTCGGCTTTTGCGAGTGTACTGAAGAATGCAGGTGTACCTTGCTTAGTTCTTTGGGATAGCAATCGCTCACTTCAAAAGTTGGGTTCTCACATCATTGGCTTCGGTTTTGAGAACGAGCTTGCTGGCGAGGATATGGCGGATTTTTCTCGTCATAAATTGAATCACAAGAGCGTCGGAATCGTTAGTTTTCATGATGAGTGGTCGGAAGTAATCACCACAGCTTTTGAAGATCGCTTCAAGCAATCAGGGGGACGCATCTCTTTGCGTGAGCAGGTGAACGGCGATACTACGGATTTTCGTACTATTATGACTCGGTTAAAGAGTCTAAAACCTGACGCTGTTTACTTACCTCTTTATGGAATTGGTTTGCAGTCTGCAATCAAACAGGCGAGAGCTGTTAATTTCGAGGGAGAGATTCTTACCGCAGATAGTTTTGTGGATGCTGACATTTCTGCGACACATGGCGCAAGCGAAGGGATGTACCTCACTCAGATTTGGCTTCGGGATAGTGATTTTGCTCGCAAGTACGAGACTAGATTTGGACAGGCTGAGATCTCAGGGACGAACTTGGGATACGTCGCTTTGGCTTATGATGGTGTTATGCTTCTCGATGCTTTGGCGGCAAAGATACGTCAATCAGGTGCTGCGGTGACATCGGAGACTCTGATGAAGCAATTACCAAACTTTTCATTTAGTGGCGTTCTCGGCACAACGGTA
>JBDLRS010000057.1:0-33690 GCA_039799965.1 Pseudomonadota bacterium | reverse complement strand
ACACTCGTCGAATCCCAATTCAGGTATCTACTTACCTGATGCGGCACTCCCTTAGCCCCAAACACCCTCTCTAAACTATCTCAGACGGAGACTGAGCGGGCGGCTTACTGCCGAATTTAGGTTGAATGGTGGTAAACCGTCCGATTCCCTTAATGTTCTTACTCAATAATTTTTCTCCACCGATAGTAAAGTCAGCCGTGAGCTCCTTTAGCATGCCACCTTGCATCTGGTAGGTGGAACTGTTGGTGACGTTTGCCGTAAACGAAACCGCCTCGCCCACTACAGGTATCGCTTTAATGATGCCGACAACCTTCTTGTCATAGGTTGCGTTACGAACCGTTCCATCGGTAATTTGGATAACTCCCACGCCGGTTGCACTGGGAAGGAGGGTGTCCCTCCGTGCGGTTGCTTTGACTGAGATGTGGTTGACGATACCACTGAATGGTTCCTGAGGTTCGCCGGTTGCAAGGGCCTTGACGGCGGAGATATCGAGTCCCTTCGCGAGAATCTCTGTCTCTATCCCCTGACGTGGGGCTCGTTGCATCGTAACGCTCCCTGCGAGTGAGCCTCCAGCAAGCGCACCCGTGATATGTGAGCCCTGATAGGCTTCGTTGGTGCACTCTATGGTTCCGCTCAGGGAGATAGGAACTTTATTACTCTCCGTTTTTATGTTGTGAGAGGTGAATCGCAGGAGTTTGTCCGACACCAGCATATCCACAGATCCTGAGGCGCCGAACATCTGACGTCCATGAAAGGTCATGTCGATGCCGGCGGCCCTCACAGGTCCGGTGATCGAATATCCGGGTTGCGCGGGAATGGTAATGGTCAAGGGGGCGTCGACCGAAGCGATCCTCTTGATAGAAAAAGGCCCGGCGGCAAGGTCGAGCTCGGTGCCCTTCACTGTAACACCAAACGACGCTGAGCCGTCCGGCTTGATCGTCCCTGATATACCCGAGAGGGTTCCATTAACGTGAGTAAGGCTCACGTTGGTGTCGGTGTACGAGAACCCGTGCACGGTGATCGTATCGCTCTGTATTGTAGTCTGCTGTCCGGAGGCGATCGATACCGAAAAAGGGCCGGAGAGTGACGCCACTCCATACTTCTCGCCTGTTGTGGCACCGGCTTGCGCGTTCGTTACTCCAGCGTTGCCGGTCGCCGTAAAGCTTTGGTCGTCGAAGGTAACTGCTGCCTGAATATCCGCTGTCCCAGCGAGCCCTGAGGTGCCGAGTATCTGCTGAATGATACCGATGCCGACCTTACTTCCATTGACGTTACCGGTGACTGCTCCGGTGTCGATATCCATAGAGACTGACACGGATAGGGATGACGAGCCGCTGACCAGATGCGCACGGGTAATCGAGACCGTCTTGGGATCGATAGAGTAACTGAGTTGCTCCAAGGTGGCCGAGAAGGGGAGGCGCTTATCCCCTTTTATCCGGATGGGGAGGATGAACGATGCCTCGGAGGGGGATATTGAGATGGTGGATCCCTGAGTTGTCACGCCGCTTGTGATGTGAAGATCCTCCACAATAACTGACTCGGGTCCCCCAGGCTTTCGCTTCGAGATACGACCGGATTCTATACGTATCAGATCGATCCCGGTAAGAGGGGTGGTTCGCTGTGATGCCGAGGTGGTTGAAGCCTGACCGGTTGAAACCGTAGCTGGATTACCTTGTGCTGGCTGAGAGTGCGCGGCGGTTCGGGTGCCTGTGATAAGCACGATCGAGGGTGAGCGTAGGGTGACCTGTTCAAAGTCGAGGTGACGGTTAAGAAGCGCTCTGAGCTTTACTTCGGCACTCAAATACGGAGAGGTGACCTCGAATCCAAGATCGGTCCCCATTACCTCGACGTCGTAGAGGACGACCTCAAGGCCTGGGTTTAGTCTGAGGGTAGCTCTGCCGTATCTGACCGGGCAGCCAAGGGAATCGGTGATCTCCGCCATGAGCTGGGGACGGTACCTCCATAAGAGCGCCTGTGTGCCAAAGTACGTTGCTCCAACCAGCGCCGCAACAAGCACCAGGGCTGTGATAACGATATGAGTTGCGATCCGCTTCATCGAGGAGGTGCTGGCTAAAAACATCTCCTAGGGTAGCCGTCCCGCATAGTGGATGCAATGTTTTCGCCCGTGAGAAGGGTATGTTATCGAGTGACTGCTTTGAACCCCGCTTCAAGATCGGCCCTCAGATCGGCAAGATCCTCAATACCAACCGAGAGTCTTATAAAGCCATCCACGATACCGGTTTTCTCCCGTATCTCTTTAGGAATCGAGGCGTGAGTCATAATCGCTGGATGCTCGATAAGGCTCTCAACGCCACCAAGGCTCTCTGCGAGGGAGAATACGCGAACCGTTTCGAGGAATGTACGCGAAGCCTCAAGTCCGCCTTTGATGATCATGGAGATCATTCCACCGCCTGCTCGCATCTGACGATGCGCGACCTCGTACTGGGGGTGACTCTTGAGTCCGGGATAGATAACCCGCTCTACCTGTGGGTGGCTCTCCAGAAACGAGGCTATCTCAAGCGCGTTCGCAGAGCTCCGGTCCATGCGAACCGCAAGGGTCTTTACACCGCGCAAGATCAGGAAGCAGTCGAAGGGGCTCGGCACGCTACCAATAGCGTTTTGGAGGAAGCCCATACGCTCGGTGATCTCCCTGTTGGATCCGGTAATCACGATACCCCCAACGACATCTGAGTGACCGTTGAGGTACTTTGTCGCTGAGTGCACGACGAGTGAGAAACCGTACTGGAGTGGTTGCTGAAGATATGGTGAGGCGAAGGTGTTGTCGCACACCGAGATGTATCTCTCCTTGCTCGCGAAGTCAGCGACCTGGGCGAGGTCCACAACCTTCAGAAGTGGATTTGTTGGGGTCTCCACCCACACCATCTTGGTGTTCGGACGGCGAGCCGCTTCGAGGTTCCCCCGCACCGTCTTTGGATCTGAGAGATCGACGTACGTTACCTCAAGTCCCATCGACTGCTTGCGTACGCGCTCAAAGAGTCGATAGGTGCCACCATAGAGATCGTCGCCGGCGATGATGTGTGAGTGTGCGGGAAGGAGTTCGAGGACGGTTGAGCTGGCGGCCAAGCCACTTGAGAATCCGAATCCCGCTACACCTCCTTCAAGCGCGGCGACGCATCGCTCGTACGCATATCGTGTAGGGTTGTGTGAGCGAGCGTAATCGAACCCCTTATGAACGCCGGGGCTCTCTTGAACGTAGGTTGATGTGGCGAAGATCGGTGGGATAATCGCGCCGGTCATCCCCTCGGGCTCTTGTCCAACATGAAGCGCCTTGGTTGAGAATCCTGAGTTGTCCTTAGCCATGATTTTTTCTCCGAAGGAAATTGAGGTAGTCGATCTTCGTGATGAGCCCAAGGAAACGTCCGTTATCAACGATAATAGGGACGCGCTCCCGCTCAAATAGCGAAAGAAGCTCCGATGGGTGCGCACTCGGCGGTAATGTCTCAAGATTCGTGGTCATGAAATCCTGTACCTCACGAGCGAACTGATCCCGATTCGGGGTGACAGCTTGCAAGAGATCCCACTCATCGAGGAGGCCGATAATTCTCTCGCCGTCGAGCACCGGTAGTTGCGATACTCCATGAGCTCGCATTCGGGTGTAGGCGATCAGAAGAGTTTCTGTAG
Source organism: Pseudomonadota bacterium (assembly GCA_039799965.1). Lineage (GTDB taxonomy): Bacteria > Bdellovibrionota_C > UBA2361 > UBA2361 > OMII01 > OMII01. The sequence continues at coordinate 30,048 of JBDLRS010000057.1, read as the reverse complement.
GCTCAACCGTGATGGGGACCTTCTGCGTTATGTAGTCCCTGAGATCCCCGTAATACTCACCTGCAAGGAGACCCTGGTCCCTCATCCACGTATCATCGAATATCTTTGAGATGTAGCGAGCGCCGGTGTCGCAAATGAAGGTGAGCACCCGTTTGGGTGTTGTTTGCTCCTGACAGTACCGGAGCGCGGTCGCGACGAGGAGACCGGAAGAGGTTCCGGCAAGGATGCCCTCTTTGCGAAAGAGATCTCGGGCCATGTCGAAGCTCTCCGCGTCGCTCACTGCGTAGCTTTTCTTTACTCGGGAGAGGTCCGCCACCGGGGGAATGAAGTCCTCTCCCATCCCCTCAACAAGCCACGATCCCGATTCCTTGAGAACCTCGCCCGTTTTGATGTAGTGGTCGAGTATGCTCCCAACGGGATCGGCAAGGACCATCTCAGTGGAAGGGGAGACCCTCGCGAAGAATCGAGCGAGACCGGCCATCGTTCCACCTGACCCTACACCGGCGATGATAGCGTCAACCTTGTGGTTCATCTGCTCCCATATCTCCGGTCCGGTGCTTGCCTCGTGAGCTGCGGGGTTCGAGGGGTTTCCGAATTGATTGGTGTAGAACGATCCGGGCGTTTCACGAGCGATCCGTTCCGCCATATCATGGTAATAGGCGGGGTGTCCTTTGCCCACATCGGAGCGGGTGATGATCACCTCCGCGCCGAGCGCGCGCACCGTTCGAACCTTCTCCTGACTCATCTTATCAGGAATGACGAGGATAAGTTTGTATCCTTTTAGCGCGGCAACAAGGGCTAATCCAAGTCCGGTATTCCCCGCGGTCGCCTCTATGATCGTGCAGCCAGCTTTAAGTAGGCCCTTGCACTCCGCCTCCTCGATCATAGCGAGGGCGATGCGATCCTTGATGGAGCCAGTGGGATTCTGGCTCTCAAGCTTGACGAAGAGTTCGCATGGGCCGGTGTCGAAGCGAGTGATCTTTACAATAGGGGTATTGCCGATGAGGTCGAGGACGGAGTGTGCCATAGGAATCGAAAGATAGGCCTACTACAGAGATATACCGCACGGGAGGGGAGGTCCGAAAGAAGAATCCTGATTGCTCTGAACCCCTCGGGGCTCGATCAGACAGACTCGGCCACCTCGTCTCGCTGGGATAGCCCCTTGGTTCTGTCTGTCTGTCTGTCTGTCTGTCTGTCTGTCTGTCTGTCTGTCTGTCTGTCTGTCTGTCTGTCTGTCTCTCTCTCTCTCTCTCTCTCTCTCTCTCTCTCTGAAGAATAACCTTGCACGGTGCGGCGAGATGGTTTATATATAAACTATATGAGGAAACGGTCTCGTTCACGGTCATCTCGGCTTAACGTAGTAGAGGCCCCCGACGTTGTTCGGGTTCGAACGTGGGTGCAGCTTCTTCGGACATTCTTGGTGTTCCAACGGCAGGTCACGGGGATTATCGCGGAGCACGATATGACGATGCCGCAGTTCGACGTGATGGCATCGTTGAAGTACGGAGAGGGGCTCACCCAACAGGAGCTAGCCGAGCGTCTTCTGGTCACCAAGGGGAACATGTGCGGGCTTCTTGACCGTCTTGAGAGCGTTGGGTGGGTAGAGAGACGGGCGGACGTTACGGATGCCCGAGCGAACCGCGTCTACCTCACGGCGAGCGGCCGCCGAAAGATTGAGGTGGCTCTTCCCGCGCATGACGAGTTCGTCGCCGGTCTTCTTAAAGCTTTGGCGATCTCTGAGGTCGATGAACTTCGGCACCTTCTGGAGAAGGTGGAGGAAGGGGTTGCCGGGTAAAAATGTTTACGCTAATAGTTCATATATAAACTATATACTGAAAGGAGAAGCCGTATGAGAAACATAGTAGCTATCGCCGTCTCGATGTTGTTCACGACCGTTGGGCACGCAGCGGATTACGCGATCGATTCATCGCACAGTAGCGTGAGCTTTAAGGTGAAGCATCTCGCGATATCCTCAGTCCCCGGAAAATTCGGGGAGTTCAAGGGCACCTTCTCCTTCGACCCCAAAAACATCGACGCCTCCAAGGCCGACGCGCAGATATCGGCAGGGAGTATCAATACGGGGGAGGCCAAAAGAGACGACCATCTCAAAAGCGGAGACTTTCTCGACACCTCGAAATTCAACGCGATCTCATTCAAAACCACGCGCGTTGAGAAGGTCTCAGAGGAGCGGTTTAAAGCTCATGGCGATCTTTCTCTTCACGGCGTCACACGCCCAGTGACCCTTGATGTCACCTACGGTGGCTCGGCAACCGACCCCTGGGGCAAGGAGAGAGCGGCCTTTCTCGCTACCACTCGAATTAACCGCAAGGATTTCGGGCTTACCTGGAACAAAGCGCTGGAAACTGGTGGTCTTGTCGTGGGAGAGGACGTTGATATCACCCTTGAGATTGAGGGTATCAAGGTATAACCGACAATCGTATCGAGGCGGGCCTCGCGGGGCTCGCCTCCACAGGTCCGTCACCCCTTGTCATTCGGGTTTCAAATTACATATGGGATTGGGACCCTGGTTGTAGGTAGACTCTCGGTATGAAGGTCGTTCGCACCGATTTTTCTCCCGAACTGATAATTCGATGCTCGGTTAGCGGGCGGAAGCTTTCTGACTCAACACGTCATAGGCGTGTTGGATCTCAATCATCTGGGTCTTCGTGAAATCGAGTGAGTCGGGCTTGGTGTTATCCCGACGTGAACGTGCTCGTGCACGTAAACGTACCCGAAACAGGCATCATGCGGGCTGAAGGCATAGCGTGGAAAGCATGGCCGCAATTCTTGTAAGTAAACGCTTTCCAGCGCGATACTCCGCAATGTTGAGCACTATCGAGAAAGATGCGCGCTTGAACTGATCCACGAGTTCCCCGCTTTCTCTAGTAGGGTGGTGAAAAATGATTTCCTGTTGCGCGTTTCGATAGTTCGAGTGCGACTTCGTTGGAGCCGCCGAAAAAATCCTCAACGTATCTCAGTGGATACGCCTCCGGTTTTTTCGTCGGCTCCACCTCGTTTCGTCAAAACTCTGAAAATGCTCACGACGGAACCATTTTTCACCACCCTGCTAGGGGGATAGTCACCGTTTCGCAGCATAAAAGAACTATCGGGCCCCCTCAGATGTGCGCTAACCTGAGGGGGCACAGGGGCTCTAGCAGGGTGGTGAAAAATGATTTCCTGTTGCGCATGTCGATAGTTTGACTGCAACTTCGTAGGAGCTGCCGAAAAAATCCTCAACGTATCTCAGTGGATACGCCTCCGGTTTTTTCGTTATCTCCGCCTTGTTACGTCAAAACTTTCAAAATGCTCACGACGGAACCTTTTTTCACCACCCTGCTAGGCCCTCCGCGGCAAGCGCGAAATGATATATGAGTGAGGAGCTCATGAGTAACATCGATACAAAACGAGAGATTCTTGCGGCTCTTAGTCACCCCGAGGCCGAGGATGGGCTGTACTTCAACAACCTCATCATCGTTCACGAAGAGGAGGAGCGACCTATCGTGCGAGGTGAAGAGAGTGATGTTCTTGAGGCGCTTCGAGAGCTGGTTACAGCGGGAACCGTGGTCACAACTGGTAGCGGGCAGGAGACGATCTACAAATTAAAGGGAGGTCTGCACTGAGGTGGAGTGGTCCTGTGACGAGGGCACGGCACGCAGACCTAAGACGTCACGTTGGGAACGCTGATTGGGTAGGTAGGGCTACCTACGCGTCCGGATACGCAATCTTAAGAAGCTCAGCGTAATTTCGGCAGACGTCGGTCGTCGTGAAGATGCCTACCAGTTTTCCGTTTCGGGTAATCATCGCGGTTCCGACTCGGATCTCGGCCATGTGCATCACAACATCATCCACCGGAGTGTTGTACTCCACGATGTACGCTTCAAGGTTGCATACATCGCCAACGTGAAGGGTCTCATCTGAGTGAGATGCCCCGGCGAGCGCGTACGCGAGCTTGAGATCGCGGTCGGAGATAATTCCTACAAGACGTCCCTCTGATGTAACTGGAAGGTGTCGAATTCCCTCGGATGCCATGATCGCTTGCGCGTCATGAATCGTAATCGATGCCTCAATGGAGTGAGGAAATGGGGTCATCATCGAGTCGATATGAGGCATCGGTTTCATAGGAACCTTATCTAGTAAAGTTATTAGGTAACACGTTTAGGCATACCCGAAGTATGCGCTGTGGCAGTCTAGTCACCGAGACCTCCACCGCGAGAGGAAGGGGGCCCCGGCTATCTGCGGTAACAATGCAGTATCGGCTGGTGCATCAAAAACCTTAATCTCGATGACAAAATTGTAAGAGACTCAGAGGTCTTACGCAACAGGGTGTTGTGGCTGTCGGTCTCCGAAAACCAGTCGTTTTTTGTAACCTATCGTACCGTCTGCACCGTATCAGAGCCCCCGGCTGGGATACCTCCGCCTTACGCCTGCTCCGTCGGAAAGAGGTTTGCCACCGAGAGATACCGCTCTCCCGTGTCGTAGCAGAAGGTGAGAACCGTTGAGCCCTTCGGGATCTCCGGCAGCTTCTTGGCAACCGCTGCGAGCGAGGCTCCGGAGGATGCGCCAATAAAGAGCCCCTCTTCGCGGGCCGCTCGACGAGCGAACTCGAAAGCTTCCTCATTCGTCACTTGAATGACTCCATCGAGTAACTCTTTGTTGAGGTTCTTTGGGATAAATCCAGCGCCGATCCCTTGAATAGGGTGAGGCGATGGCGAGCCACCACTTATGACTGGAGAAGCGGCTGGCTCGACTGCGAATACCTTCAGTTTTGGGAATCGCTCCTTGAGGAGCTCCGCGCACGCTGTGATGTGCCCCCCGGTTCCGACGCCGGTGATGAGGTAATCGATCCCCTGCGGGAAATCTGCGAGGATCTCCTTAGCTGTTGTCGTTCTGTGAACCTCGATGTTCGCCTTGTTCTCGAATTGTTGTGGCATCCAGGCATCGGGCATCGAGGCGAGCAGTTCGTTCGCTTTCTCAATTGCACCCTTCATTCCCTTTTCCCGCGGGATAAGTATGAACTCAGCGCCGTAAGCCAACATGAGGCGTCGTCGCTCAATGGACATCGACTCCGGCATGACAAGGATGAGACGATAGCCCTTCACAGCCGCGACCATCGCCAATCCTACACCGGTGTTACCTGAGGTCGGCTCGATGATCGTGCCGCCTGGTTTCAAGGCACCGCGACTCTCCGCGTCCGTGACCATCGCGAGCGCGATACGGTCTTTGATGCTTCCACCTGGGTTTGCTCTCTCAAGCTTGATGTAAATGGAGCTCTCTCCGGGGAAGAGCTTGTTAACGCGAACGTGGGGGGTGTGTCCGATGGTGTCGAGGATTGATGTGGCTTTCATGGGATTTCCTGTGGTGATGTCTCCCCGCAGATTACACTGAAAAGGGGGCGGGACAAGGAGAGAGTTGCGTGGGGCGTGGCCTTTTTGCCCTCCAAGGACATCATCGTCTTTTTCTTCCTCCTTATCATCATCTTCCTCCGGCACTTGCACCGGCATCCTCGTCTTTCTCAAGAAGTAGGGCCAGGAGTCCGGTGCATGAGCAGGATTACGAGGAGGAATAAGAGGTGTTTCTAGGGCTACGCTGCCGAGAGTGCTCGATGTGGCTAGCTCCCCCGCTGCCTTGAGATCTCATACATCAGGATCGAAGCTGCGCAGCTTACGTTGATAGAGGATATCGCGCCTCCGATCGGGATCTTAACCGTCGCGTCGCAGATATCCCAGTAGCCCCGAGACATCCCCACGGTTTCGTTGCCGAGGATCAGGACGGTTGGCCTCTTGAAATCAACCGCGTATACGAGGTCCGTCGCTTTGCCGCTGCTTCCGATGATCTGATAGTCAAAGCCTTGCGCCCGTGCGGTATCGACCCACTCCTTCACTCCGATGTGCGAGGGGGTCGTTGTAACGGGGAGGGCGAAGAGAGCGCCCATACTTCCCCTGACAACGAAGGGGTCGTAGATATCCACGGCGTGACCGGAAATCATGATTCCTTGCGCCCCAAGAGCGTCCGCTGAACGGATTGAGGAGCCGAGGTTTCCTGGGCTCGCCGGTCGATCGAACACCACCACAAGTCCACCTGCTTGGGCTGGTATGGCGGATGGATTGAGCCGTTTTTGTTCAACGATAGCCAGTAGCTCTGATGTGTCGTCTTTGTCGCTGAGCTCCGCCATCAACTCCGGTGCTAGCTCCCAATGCTCGCCTGCGACCCCCGAGGATACGAGCTCTTGGGCCCACGAGGAGAGGGGTTTGTCGGCTGCAAAGAGGAGGACGCGAATGTTCCATTTGTATTTCACGGCGAGGTTTATCTGAGCGACCCCTTCAACGAGGAGTTCGCAGTACTGGTGACGTTTCTCGCGATTGCGTTTCAGTACTTCGGCTCTCTGGAACAGGTTGTCCCTCTTACTAACAGCGAGGGTCTTCGGACGGCGGCGCGGGTTTGAGGGGCTAGCGGTTGACATCGATTGAAGAGACCTTTTTACAACAAGGGGCGAGGGTAAATCACTTCAGTGGGGTGGTCAAAGGGCTCAAAACCGGACCTTTGAGCAACCGGCGTGCTAAGAGGTATAACAAGTGAGGTAATCTGCCGAAATTTTAGTGAATAGTTGCAATCACTTTTGACAGATCTTCATCATAGGGATTATAACCTCCTTCGTGTTGTTAGCGGGTTAGGTTATCTAGCTGAGCAGTGCCGCAGAGTTCAACGGTAAACTTTGCCAGACACGTAGTGCTCAGTTAGCCATAAAGCTCTTTGTTTATAGGGGTCCGTGTGAACAAGTCAGAACTGATCGAAAAATTGGCTCAACGGTGTGGTATCAACGTTGTTCAAGCAGAAGAGATTGTTAACTTGGTGTATCGCAAGATGCGGGACGCACTCGTTAACGGGGGCCGAATCGAGATCCGAGGCTTCGGCAGCTTTGTAGTCAAAGAGTATGGAGCATACGAAGGCCGTAACCCTAAGACCGGTGAGAAGATCCCAGTACCACCAAAGAAACTTCCCTTCTTTAAGGTTGGTAAGGAGCTCAAAGAGCGTATCGACAAGGTCGAGGGCGAGGGACGGTAGTCCCCGTTTCGGCGAAAAGGACGCTCGAAAGAGCGCTCATGTGAGTGAGAGCCGCCCCTTGTGAGGCGGCTCTTCTTTTTTAAGATCCATGAGTAGCCACGTTGTAAGTCGGGGCTGGGACCTCGCGTTACGGGCGCCGGTCAAGTTTTTTCGGCCTTATTCACGACCGGCAAGTTGTACCAAGATCGTAACCTTTCCTAGGGGGTGTCAATAATTTGAACATCACGTACCCCCCTTCGCATCTCAAAGATAGGTGAAAGTTGCAGGTGTGAAACAAATTGTTTCGGACCCGCTTTGAGCGTGAGGTATACTGGGGCAACGCAGGTTGAATTTCCCAGGTTTTAGGAGTGAGATATGGATAACCGAAACGAGCAGGCTCTCAAGGAAGAGACATCAACGATAACAACGACACTTGGTGAGTTGGTTGAGGCGGTGACCGATATCGCTCTTCAGGCTGGAAAGACCGAGGCGGAAGGGTATGCTCTGGCCTCGCTGACCATCGAAAAATTGCTCCGCGATAAGCGCCGTCGCGAGATTTCAGAGGCGTAGCCGAGATAGAAAGGCTACGCATCGAAGCTAAACCCCCTTAAGGGCCCCTCAAGAGCCCTTAAGGGGGTTTTTCTGTGCCCAGAGCTTGTCGCGCTTCCCTCCTGCCAGCCGACAGGGGGTTATCCGCCAGGGGAGGAGGCAAACGTGGTGGTTATACGGCCTCCGGAGTGGCTTCAAGGCTCGATGTGTCGTACAACTGGAGGCCTATGACTACAACTACAAAGACCCCTGTAATAGCCATCGTCGGAGCCACCGGGCTCGTTGGAAATGAGATGCTCGTAATTCTTGAGGAGAAAAAACTTCCGGTCGCTGAGGTGCGCCTCTTCGCATCCCAGGATTCGGTTGGCGAGGTGTACAAATTTCGAGATGACGAGGTGGCCGTTCGCCTCCTTGAAGAGGATTCCTTTGAGGGGGTCGATATCGCGCTCTTCGCAACCTCGGGTGAGTTGGCGGCGAAGTTCGTTCCGCTTGCGGTGAAGGCAGGCGCTATCGCGATCGACAACTCAAGCCACTTCAGAATGAGTCCGGATGTTCCCCTAGTCGTACCGGAGGTAAACTTCGAGACCGCTCGGGGAAAGAAGATCATCGCAAATCCGAACTGCTCAACGATTCAGTTGGTGCCAGTGCTCAAGGCTATCCATGAGATCGCTGGATTAAAGCACGTTGTTGTGTCGACCTATCAATCCGTGTCAGGGGCAGGCAAAGCCGCGCTTGATGAGTTATGGGGGCAGAGCATCGCTCTATTCAATCAATCCGAGATGACTCATGAGGCGTTCCAGCATCAGATCGCCTTCAACTGCATCCCGCAGATCGATGTCTTGATGGAGAACGGTTTTACGAAGGAGGAGTATAAGATAATTAACGAGAGTCGGAAGATTCTCGACATCCCTGATCTTCGTATCACCGCGACGGCTGTTCGAGTGCCTGTATTCTACAGCCATGCTGAGAGCGTATTTGTTGAGACCGATCGACCGATCACTCCCGAGGCGCTCAGCGAGAAACTCTCCAATATGTCAGGTGTGGTAGTCCACACGTCACATGAGGAGTATCCGATGCAACTTGATGTTGCAGGCACCGACGATATTCACGTGGGTCGTCTCCGAACCGATCACTCCGTGCCGAATGGACTTTCAATGTGGATCGTCGCTGATAATGTGCGCAAAGGCGCCGCGCTCAATGCGGTTCAGATCGCTGAGAGGATTTGCTGCGAATAGGATGTCGCTACCGTGAAGCACATAAAGCTCATAGTGGAGTACGATGGGAGATGTTTCCACGGATGGCAAAAGCAGCCAAATCTAAAAACGGTACAGTCTGAGCTTGAGAAAGCTCTCTCAGTTGTGTGTCGTGAGGCGATCGGACCTTTGCACGCTGCGGGGCGCACCGACTCCGGCGTTCATGCGCGTGGGCAGGTGGTGACCTTTCGGGCCTCGAATCCCCCGGAACTGCTCAAGATCGTTAACGGCGTGAGCCACCTGATGAAGGGTGAGTTAGCGGTCATATCGGCGGAGTTCCTACCCGATAAGTTTCACCCCGGGCACGACAGCACGCACAAGCAATACACCTACCGCATCATGAATCGCCCATCGCCGGCGATCCTTGAGTCTCGATCCGTATGGCACATGCATCGACCGCTCGACGCGGCTTTCCTCCATGAGATCTCGCAGTGTCTCGTCGGAACACATGATTTCTCCGCCTTTCGAGATTCCGAGTGCTGCGCCAAGACGCCCGTTAAAACGATCTACTCCCTCTCGGTTGAGCGAACGGGGGATCTCATTGAGATTACAATCATCGGGTCTGGCTTTCTTAAGCAGATGGTCCGTAACATCGTTGGCACGCTGGTCGACATCGGTCGGGGACATCTTGCGCGTGACGCGATGCCTCAGATACTCGCGTCTAAAAACCGACGCCTCGCCGGTGTGACCGCGCCACCGCATGGATTGTGTATGGAGTGGGTATCGTACGATCCCGTTCCTGAGCGGTTATTGGCGCGGGTCCGATCTGATGATGACCTCACCTAAATAAGGGGCTGTTTTGGGGTGGTCCCGGCTATCTAAGGACCCGTCTCTGAAGTTTTGTCACCTGTGGGGGCTCCGTGGAGGGGAACTTTTCATTTTAATCGGATTGGTATCGCCAAAGGCCCCATAAAAAAGCCCTAGTGCGTCTCCCGAGGCGCGCAGCGCCCGAGCGAAAGCAGCACTAGCAGGGTGGTGAAAAGTGGTTCCGTCGTGAGCATTTTGAGAGTTGTGACGAAACGAGGCGGAGACGACGAAAAAACCGGAGGCGTACCCACTGAGATACGTTGAGGATTTTTTCGGCGGCTCCAACGAAGTTGCAGCCAAACTATCGAAATGCGCAACAGTAAATCATTTTTTACCACCCTGCTAGTGCTCTCTTTCCGTGTACGGAACCGAACCTCTTCACGAGTGAAGAGGTTCTAGGATTTAGTAGCGACCTCCGCCACCATTGCCACCGCGTCGGCTTCCTCCGCCTCCGCCGCGACCACCTCGATCTCCACCGCGACCGCCGCCGTAGCTTCCGCCACCGCCGCTATATCCGCCGCCGCCACCGAAGCCACGACCTCCGCCGCCACCACCGAATCCACGACCTCCGCCGCCTGATTCCTTCGGACGCGCTTCATTGACGGTCAATGCTCGACCGGCAACTTCATGACCGTTGAGAGCCGATATAGCGGCTTCGGCCTCTTCATCGGTGCCCATCTCTACAAAAGCAAATCCTTTGGATCGTCCCGTATCTCGATCAGTGACCACCCGAGCGGATGATACTGTGCCGTATTGAGCGAAGAGTTGTTGCAAATCGCTATCTTGTACGTCGTAGGAGAGATTTCCTACGTATAATTTATTTCCCATATGTTTCCTGAACGGACCGATCAAGCTTTGATTAGCTTAGAGAATCGTCCTGCCCCCCTAGATTCCCACGATAGAGGGCGTACGTCGATTGGAAAGGTCGATATATTTCGCTCCGATGGAGATATTTTTGTTCGTAAGCTATTGATTCCTGGGAAAACGCACTTTTGGACGCCGTTCCCCTGCGCGCCATCGCCCTGCCTACCACTCGGTTTCACCTCTCCGGCGGGTCCCACGACAAGGCCCCCTTACTGGCGGGGGTCCCCAAAAAGGGCGATGTAAAGGTGGATGAAGCAGGAGGAGATGTCCTCGAGCAACATTGAGAGCCCAGTTACCCCGTGGAATGCCCATGCGAACACGAGCCCGGCCAGTAAGAGATTCCATGCGGCGATGTAGGCGAGTCCCATATTGTAGCCGCCGCGAATAAGGGAGATGTCGGTCTGAATAGGGGAGATGTCCCGCATGTTCAGAAGGATGTCCATCCCATAACCGACTCCAACGACGATCGCTGCGAGCTCTCGATCCTCTCGAAGAGATAGTAAAGCGATTACAACGCTGATGAAGGTGAAAACCGGCGTGATGTAAGGCGCCAGAGAGATGAAGGCGTTATAGTGAGCCGTGCTCTTGGTGTACGCGTACTGGTAGTGCCCCGACCGTTCTCCAATCTTCATCCCTTTGTGACGATTGCCCACGAGGTTTGAGATTAACGAGTGCTTAAACTCATGGATAAACACCGAGAGGTGCCCCCGAATAAACATCTGCGCGATGGCGGCTCCGGCGAGCGCAGCGAAGATGAAGTTTGCCGTTGTCGTTGAGTTCGCGGTTTCGAGTCGGAGGAAGGTGAGGGTAGTAAACATGAGCCCCGTCGGCAGCAGAGCGGCAAGGGAGAGAAAGAAGGCGAACCCGCCGACGAGGTCCTGTTTGGCCGGACCCTCGGAATGAGCTTGGGATTCCTCTTCGTCGTGATGGTCGATAGTGTCGGTCATAAGCGGTTGAGCTAGCAGGGTGGTGAAAAAATGTTTCGTTGTGAGCATTGTGAAAGTTTCGACGAAACGAGGCGGAGACGACGAAAAAACCGGATGCGTACAAACTTAGATACTTTGAGCACAGAAGAACAAGCTCATAAGGGATGTCATCTTATTTAATACCGAAGAGTCCCCCGAGGGGATTTTTCTGCTTGCCGTCAGCACCTTTCTTGCCACCGAGCGCCTTCTCAAGGAGGCTTCCCGCCTTCTCTTCGAGCATCTTTCCACCAGCGCCCTGAAGAAGCTTGGAGATATCGGGTGCTACCACGAGCATCGGGCTCCGTCCCTTGATAACAACGGGTATCTCCAGAAGCTTATTCTTGTTAAGCATCTTCTCGACCGTATTTGAACGCTTAGCGATCGATGCGGAGATATCGGCCGCGAGGATGAAGTTCGAAGCCAGGTTGAGGTCTCCATCCATGGAGATCGTCCCGTTACTCTCAAGGGTGAACGCTACGCTCGCGACTCGCAGGGACTTAAGAGTGATGACTCCGCTACTGAGCGAGTACTCACTCTTGAGATCAGAGATCTTTGTGTCCGGATCGTTGAAGTGCTTCTGATGCTCGGGTGGGATGTTTGACCGAAGTGAACCCTCTAAGAGTGGAATGTTTGAGACCTTCGAGAGGATAAGAGCGGGGAGATTAACGCCCTTCAGCACAGCATCCTTCACGAGGATATCCCCCTGCCCGTTTACAGAGTGAGCCACGTCACCCATCGTAGAGCCGGAGAAGCTCCCCTTGGATGATACGATAGTTCCGGAGATCATGTTCGAGAGGGATGGCTTCGTTACCTTCAGGAGCTCGCCGATGGAGATCGTGGAGAGGCTAGGTTGTGCAGTGAAGTTCTTTGGTGGCGCGAGTTGAAGAGTTGCGGGGAGTCGAGCCTCTCCACCGAGGCCGTTGATCGTCAAAGATTGAATCGTAACATTTGAGGAGGTCAGGCGAGCGGCTGTTGCTACACGAAGTGGTGCGTCCTGGAATGAGAGCTGAAGTCCAGGGGCTGATAGTGAAAGGTCGGTAAGCGCCCCCTGCACAGCGATCTCTCCCGAGAGTCCACGAACCTTTTGAGTGCCGGGTAGGTCGGCGTTGATACCTTTCAACGTGACAGGCCCCTTGAGTGAGGGGTGTCCACCAGCCAGTGTTACCGCAATCGATGCGACGATCAAGCCACTTGGATTGATCGCCGCAACGGCGGGTGCCGAAGTCTTGAGAATGGTAGCTGCCTTGCGCAGGTCGATCCCACTCGTGGATACCGTAAGGGCGCCGCTCTGCGTCTTGGTGTCAAGGGAGCCCTCTGTATGGACGGTTCCCATATCGGTTGACGTGTCAAAGGATCCGATCGAGAGCGCTCCGGAATCCTGCCCGAACGTGATCTTTGAACCGGTGAAACGGATCGGTGGAAGGGATGCCGCGGCGAAGGAGAGCTTGAGGCTCGGGATCTGAATATCCCTCCCTTGTAGTGAGAGCCCCGCATCGAGATTAATCGATCGTATCGGGGTGCGGGTTGAAGCGATACGATCGTCGATGGTGATCTCCCCATCGGTGATCGTCACGCGAGATACCGCGACATCGATCGGAGCGGATGATGATCCACCTTGGGATGTCGCGGGGGTGCTCTGTCGTGGTTCATTTGGTTGGGATCCTGGCGTCGATTGCGGGAGCCCCTGAACCGTGGTTCCTGTTGCGTCCTTGATCAGGGTTACACGTGGACGCTCGATCTCAAGATTTGAGATATCGAGCTTCTTGCTGAGTAGGGGGCGTAACGCAACTGACGCCGTGAGCCCGCCAAGGGAGAGAGCCGCGGCTTTGCCGTCAGCGGCGAGCACCTTCACCCCTTTGACCGAGAGGTGGCACGAAGGAAAGAGGGACGCTGAGATCTCTCCAAGGTGAACCTTTGCCCCGAGCGCTGCTGAGAGCTGCTGCTCGATCTGTGGCCGGAAACCCGACACGATCTCATTCAACTTGTAGACCACGACCCCAGCGCCAGCGGCGAGGAGGATGAAGAGAGAGAGCAGGGTAACGATAATCTTTTTCTTCATAGTGGGGGGATGATAGGGGGTGGTTGCGTGGGCCGCAAGGTGGAGAGACGGGCCCCTAGTGCGCCGTTCTCTCTGATTACGGAGATTCACCTCGTCGTTGAGAAGTTCATCCTTCCAGGGGTTGAGATTCACCGCTCTCGATAGGGAGGCGGGCTCTCGCCATTCCACGCGTACGAGGCGCCCCATATGATCGTCATCGGAGAGGTCCTGTTCGGGATCGTTCATGTGGCCGGTCCCTCCATAGGCCAGAGCGTCTTCAATCAAGCCCTGTAATTCCAGATATCTATCTCCCCTACCTATACCTTCCCCCCTATATAGGGTACAACCAATCCGCCACACGAGATTGAGAATCGGATGTCATTACGAATCGTTATCAGCGCTGGAGAGGTTTCAGGGGATCGGCACCTCTCAAAGGGCGTGGCCGCTCTTAGGGCGATCTACCCTGACTGCCAGATTCGCGGGATGGGTGGGCGTGAGTGTGAGCAGGCGGGGGCTGAATTGGTTGTCGATTGCTACCGCAGTGGTGCCACCATGGGGTTCGCTGAGATCGTGAAGTCCATCACGAAGATCTTCGCCTCCTTCAAGACGATGTCGAAGCTCATCCGAGCGTGGAGGCCCGATGTCGTTGTGCTTACCGATTATCCAGACTTCAATATGCGACTCGCCAAGGTCGCGCACCAGGCTGGCTGCAAGGTGGTGTATTTCATCCCCCCGAAGGTGTGGGCGTGGCGGCCAGGACGGGTTGAGCTGATTAAAAAATTCGTCACCCACGTCGCCGGTATCTTTCCCTTCGAGAAGAAGTTCTACGCGGACCGTGGCTATCCACACCTGACCTACGTTGGGAATCCACTCGGAGATAAGGTCACGAATGAGTGGCCAGAGCGTGATAATACTTTGCTCATGTTACCCGGAAGCCGCAAGTTTGAGGTTGATCTTATCTTGCCACCGATGCTTCGAACGTTCGAACGACTTCGTCGTACGCGACCGACATTGAAGGGTAGGGTCGTCGTCGCTCCAAACATGAAAGCCGACGCTCTCTCGGCTTTGGCGCGAAATATAGTCTCGGCGAGCACCCTTGAGCACCTCTCGTGGACTCACGACGATGCGCTTGAGGAGATGCGAAAGGCTCGCGCTGGCATCTTGAAGTCCGGTACGTGTAACCTTGAGGGAGCGGTTGCCGGTCTCCCCTTCGTATCGGTCTACAGCGGTTCGTGGGTGAGCAAGGTGATCACTTGGTTTCTTGTGCGATTACAAGAGTATTCGCCGGTCAATATCATGCGGTCTGGCACCGCTCGCGAGGTGTTTGGTGTTACGATCGACGAGGGTGTGCTTGAGCAAGCTGTGGTCGAGATCCTCGATGATGGCCCGCGACGAGAGACGATGATTGCGGCTCTTGGTGAGGTTCGCGCGATGCTCACGAGTTTCGATGTTCCACCGGGAATGAACCATTCGGGCACCGCGGCGGAGCGTTTAGCTCATGTCATTGGGTCGGTCGCGCAGGGTGAACAGAACGCTCAAGTGAGCGAAGAGCGAGGAGCGGAAAACGGGTAATGTACAGAAGGGTTTTACAGTATCTCAAAGCTCACAAAGCTGGCTTTATCAGCGCGCTTCTCTGCATGGTGATCTTCGGAGCGACCGACGGAGTGGTGCCCTTTCTTGTGAAGTACATCCTCGATGGTGTCTTCACCAATCGGGATGAGAAGCTTCTCTGGATCCTTCCCGGTGTCCTGATGGGCTTTGCGATTATTCGCGCCGCAAGCGATTTCGGGCAGCAGTTCTTGATGGCTCGCGTGGGGCATCAGGTTACCGAGGACATTCGAAACGATGTCAATCGACATGTGCTCTCGTTGTCCCCCGATTTCTTCGTCCGTCACTCGACGGGAGAGCTCCTCTCTCGTGTCACGAGCGATGTGCTCTTGATTCGAACACTTCTCACTGATTCATCGGCTACGATCATTCGAGACCTTATCCGACTGCTAGCTCTGATGGGGTCGTGCTTCTACCTCGATCCAACGTTGTCAGCTATCGCTATCATCTTCTTCCCGATGGCGGGCGTTCCGATCGCGAAGATCGGTAAGAAGATTCGCCGGCTCTCCAAACGTGGTCAGGACGCGATTGGGCAGCTCTCGGCGCTCTTTCAAGAGAGTATGCAGGGGCATCGGGTGGTGAAGATCTTCTGTCGTGAGGATTACGAGCAGGCCCGTTTTGAGAGGGGAAATCACGATCTCACCCGCACCTTCATCAAATCCGAGAGGATGCGGGCTGCCGCCGGCCCGATCAACGAGGTGCTCGCAAGCTTCGCCATCTCGGGAGTTCTCATGTACGGAGGGTATACCGTTATCTCCGGTGTGCGTTCATCCGGTGAGTTCATGGCGTTTCTCGTCTCTGTGTTTCTAATGTATGAACCGTTCAAGAAGCTCACCCGTGTGAACGCTACGATTCAGCAAGGTATCGCAGGCGCACAGCGAATTTTTGAGATCGTGGACACGAAGCCATCAGTTACTGAACCGACGGTATGCAACCCCCTTCCGACCCGCTACGACGTCGAATTAAAGAACGTGTCGTACGAATATCCCGCTCGTAACGGTGGGGATGAGATGAGCCTCGCCCTTGATCAGATCTCGCTAGTCATTCCTGAAGGGAAGAAGGTCGCGCTCGTTGGGTTCTCAGGGTCCGGAAAGAGCACGCTGGTTGATCTCATCCCCCGGTTTATTGATCCCTCAAGGGGCTCCGTGTTGCTTGGCGGTGTTGACCTTCGCGAGCTTTCGCTTACCGGTCTTCGACGACGGATAGCGATGGTGGGGCAGCATACATTCCTCTTTAACGACACGATCTACAACAATATCGCGTACGGCAACCCGTACGCTACACGCGCTGAGGTTGAAGCGGCGGCTAAGGCAGCCTTCGCCTATGACTTCATTATGCAACTTCCCTCCGGGTTTGAGAGCTTGGTGGGCGAGGGGGGTATGACCCTCTCAGGTGGTGAGCGGCAACGACTCGCTATCGCTCGGGCCATCCTAAAGGACGCACCTATTCTGGTTCTCGATGAGGCGACAGCTTCCCTTGATAACCGAGCGGAGCGTGAGGTGCAGTCCGCTATTCAGGCGTTAGAGCAGGGGCGCACTACCGTTGTGATCGCGCACAGACTTTCTACTATTCAAGACGCAGACCTCATCGTCGTGATGAATAAGGGGCGAATCGTCGAGCAGGGTACGCACGCGGAACTTCTGGAGAAGGGTGGCGAGTTTTCGCGGCTACATGCGTTGCAGTTCCGGGAGAATGAGGAAGCGGTGGTTGCTACGTCGGTTGCTACGTCGGTTGCGTAGTGCGGGTGCCAGTTCAAAGGCTTTGAAGTAAGGACATGGAGGGGCGGGCTCTGACCGCCCGTACGATTCGCCTACCTCGATGAACACCGTAATTTCACCAAGGTCGTTCAGCCTTACGGACGGTCGTAGCCCGTCCCTCCACGCAAGGATCGCCTACCTCGATGAACACCGTAATTTCACCAAGGTCGTTCAGCCTTACGGACGGTCGTAGCCCAATGGAATGGACCCCTGCTCCTTTTCCACGAGATGTGATAACGAAGCAGTTGAAATTTTTTTAAGGAGGGTCCGATGAAGAACATCACACTAACAGCCATAGATACATCAAAGAATGTTTTCTCTATAAGGTGCGAAAACCACGCGGGTGGGATTGTGTGTCGTAAGACTTTATCACGGGAAGGCTTACCGTTGTTTTTAAGGAGTCTTCCTAAAGGTAGCACGGTAGTGATGGAGGCATGCGGAGGGTCGCACCACCTTGCCGGAGAGTGCAAGGAGCTGGGGCTTGAGGCGAAGATGATATCACCGCAGTTTGTGGCACCGTTCCGGATGTCTCAAAAGAACGATGACAACGATGCCGATGCTATCAGCACTGCCGCTAAGCAGGTAGGGATGCGATTCGTCTCTCGTAAAAGCCAAGAGCAGCTTGAGATACAGATGCTTCACCGTACTCGAGAGCGGTACATGAAGAGCCGTACTGCGCTAATCAATCAAACAAGAGGGTTCCTGAGCGAAGTAGGAATAGTGTTTCCCACAGGAGTGAGTGCCTTTATGAAGGGGGTCAAAAAGCTGCTCGCTGAATCACCGGAGACAAAGATACTGACGCGGCTCCTTCAAACACTAATGTCAGAGCTACTCATGGTAGATCAACTGATAGAGGACGTTAATCAGGAGATTGAGCGCTCAGCAAAAAGTAATCCCGTATGCAAAGAGCTTAGGAAGATACGCTCTGTAGGAGTTCTCATATCAAGCGCTATAGCTAGCGCCGTTGCAAACCCTCACGATTACAAAAATGGAAGGAACTTTGCCGCCTCTCTGGGGCTTGTCCCAAGACAACACTCAACCGGAGGCAAGCACAAGCTCGGAAGCATCACCAAATGCGGGGATGGATACCTACGGAAACTCCTCGTGCATGGGGCTCGCTCTGTGATTTTTCACGCTGTCAAACGACAGAAGACCGACCCCCTCTCTCTCTGGATTCGCAGGCTATACGACAAACATGGAGCTAACCATGTCGCCGTTGCATTAGCCAACAAGACCGCTCGACACCTGTGGGGAGTCTTGGCTGGTAAACAACCGCAACCGTTCCATGAACTTGCCGGAGCCACCGCGTAATCCAGTGAGCCAATAAACGTGCGAGAGAAATAGCAAAATCGATGGCAAAAGCGGTCATGAACAGACTATCGCTTGGAAAACCTGAGGAGGGGCATGGCTCCCAAAAAGCCGAGACGCCCGTAGAGGTCCAAACGAGCACATTCCATCATGGCTATCGCCTACGTGCGACTAAGCCGAATATACGCCAGCATCTGTCCCTATGTCCGCTTTCGTCCTTACTCGATCTCTTGCTTACCTCTCTTGCGCTACCGCAGGGGTCCATATACGTCCCTCCACGCAAGGGTCGCCTACCTCGATGAACACCGTAATTTCACCAAGGTCGTTCAGCCTTACGGACGGTCGTAGCCCGTCCCTCCACGCCTACCTTGAGGAGGTATGTAATGCAAAAAATGGGGGGCGAGGGTACCAGAAGGGAGGGCACCTTTTTTGTCCGCACTTCGATAAGAGCGCATGGCTCTCTATCATCTCATCTCAATCTCTCTCGTCCTGTGTGTTGTCCACGAGGCCGCTGCCGCCAAGAAGAAGCCTCCTGCTAACGAGCAGAGCCCACGCCGTGAGGTCACGACCCTCCGAGCAGGGGTTCCCTCATACGTCGCCGCTGGTAAAAGTGGACAGCGGGAGGTTCGGTACGTCTCGGTTCCGGTGACCAATATCGGGGATGTCGCGGCAAAGGATATCGTTGTTGCACTGCCGGCGGCGCAGGGGCTTTCGTTCCCCCTACGAGGCCCTAAAAAGCTCGCTCCTCGCACGAGCGCTGTGTATGTTTCGACCGTTCGGGTTCCATCCGGTGTAACGCTTCGAGGTCACGCTCTAACTGCCTGTTCAAACTGTAGAAGGTAGGTTTTGACCTCCCATCCTTTGCGCGGGTAGACTACCCCTCGATGGCACGGGTTGGGTTTCTTAAAACGGTACAGATCTATCTCTTTGGCGGGCTCGCTGCCGGGTTGATTCGGCTTATCTACGCCACGATCCGGTGGGAGTGCGTGATGCCGAGTGGGGTCTCACTCTCTGATCAGCGTATCTACGCCTTCTGGCACGGTCGGATGTTGATGTTGCCCCGTTGGTACACCAAACTGCGAAAGCGACCGCTCTATATGCTGATCAGCCAACACGGAGATGGTCGCATTATCGCCTTCGCCATAAAGTTGCTCGGTATCAGATCTGTCGCTGGCTCATCCTCTCGACGGGGGGTGGCTGCTACCCTTGAGCTGATGCGGCGGCTTGAGGAGGGGGCTAGTATCGGTATCACCCCCGATGGTCCCAAGGGGCCTCGGTGTGTGTGCAAAAAAGGTGTGGTGACGTTAGCCCAGCAAGCGGGTATCACAGTACAACCGGTGACCTATTCGGTTGAAGAGCGGTTTGTGATCCCCTCGTGGGATCGGATGATCGTGCCGAGACCCTTCTCTCGGGGGGTGATAGTCTTAGCGGATCCGATCACCATACAGGCCGACGAGGATCGTAACAACGCTCGGATCAGAATTCAGGACGCGCTCAATGAAATCACGGAACAAGCAGATACCTACTGGGATGCTCAGTAGGGCGTACGCCTTGAGCGTGACGGCGGCCGCTCCGTTAGTGGCGGCTGGACTGGCGTGCAGCGCGCGGGGGCGTCGCCGGTATGCTGAGCGGTTTGGCGCATGGGGAGAGGTCCCACGGAGTGAATGGTGGATGCACGGCGCATCGGTCGGCGAGGTGCAGGGGCTCATTTCACTTATCGGTGAGGTTCGTGGTCGATACCCCCAGGAATCTATCCTCCTTACCTCCACATCCCCAACCGGGCTCGATAGAGCAGGGGACTCCGTGCATACGAAGCGACTCCTTCCGATCGACGTTCCGTGGTGCGTGCGGCGCGCGATCTCCTCAGTGGAGACGAAGCGATTTGTCCTCGCAGAGACGGAGCTCTGGCCGGTTTTGTTGCGTGAGCTCCTCGTGCGAGGAATTCCGTGCCACATCGTGAACGGTCGGGTATCAGATTATACCCTTCGGCGGTATCAGATGTTGCGGAAGGTGTTCTCTCCACTTCTTGAACGTGTAACGAGTGTGTGTGTAGCCTCTGAGACGCAGCGCGACCGGTACCGAGCTCTCGGTGTGCGGCCAGATGCCATCTACGTAACGGGGCATACAAAATACGACGCAGCGCCAAAGGTGGGTGAGGAGGTATCTCGCGGCGAGCTCCGTCTGCGATTTTTCGGTGCGATCGATACCGATACCCCAATCGTTACACTGGGAAGTGTGCGGCCTGGTGAGGAGTCGAGCTGGCTCGAAGCCCTGCACGCGCTTCACCGGCAAGGGAAGCGCCTCAAGGTGATCCTTGCGCCGCGGCACATGGAGAAGGTTAGTTATTTCACCGATGTGTTACGAAAGAGCGGACTCTCATGGGCACGGTGGTCTGAACACCAGCATGGTGCTTCATGCGATCTTCTCCTCCTGGATGTGATGGGTAAACTCGAAGAGGGATACGCCGTCGCCAGCCTCGCCTTTATCGGTGGAACCCTCGTTGATATCGGTGGGCATAATCCCCTTGAGGCGGCGATGTATCGAGTTCCGGTCGTTGTTGGTCCCTACACCTCGGTCATCTCAGATGTTCTCGATGATATGCGAAGCGCGCAGTCGTTGACTGAGCTTCAGGTTGGCGAAAACGTCCTACCACTCCTCGAGAGAGTGGTAAGCGGTGATCCGGTGTTGCGTGAAGCAGGTGAGCGGGGACATCGAGTGTGGTCTCACCATCGTGGAGCGGCGCATCGTGTGGCGTCGGTGATCGAACATGAGTAAGGCTCATCCACTCGCGCGACCATTTCTTGCTCCCCTTGCCGCGCTCTTTCGGAGTATTACCCAAACGCGAAACTATCTCTATGATAGGGGGTATCTCGCCCCGTACAAAAGCTCTCTTCCCGTCATCAGCGTTGGAAATCTTACCGTTGGTGGAAACGGTAAGACTCCGCTCTGTCTCTATCTTGTGGAGCGATTAAGAGCGCGAGGATATACGCCCGTGATCCTGTCTCGGGGATACGGCGGCAATGTGACCGATCCTCACCTCGTGAGTAAGAACGATTCCCCGAGCGCCGTCGGTGATGAACCACTTCTCATGGCGCGCTCAAGTGGAGTGCCCGTTGTGATCGCGCGCGCCCGCGCGGAGGGAGCGCGCATGATCGAGCGGGAGCATCTCGGCGACCTGATCATCCTGGATGATGGATTTCAACATCGCAAACTTAAGCGCGACGTTGATATCATCGCCGTGTTCGCCGGTACCGATGAGGCGCTTGAGGATTTCTCTCGGGGAGACCTCCTCCCTCTCGGACGTTTCCGTGAGGACAGAGACGCCGGGCTTCGTCGGGCTTCTATGGTAGTAGCCTCCTATCGAAGTGTGCTTCCTTTAGGTACCGTTCTTGGCGCACTAGATGAGAGGCTGAAACGGGTCGTACCTTCCAACCTCCCCGTTTTTCGAGCCTCTTACGAATTCGTGCATATTCGCTCCTTGGTGGGAGAGCGCACGATAGAGCCCCGTGTGGTACACGCCTTTGCCGGTATCGCGAATCCTCAGGGGTTCTTCGACTCGTTGCGGCGGGTTGGCTACACGGTTGAGCGGACCCATGCGTTCCCCGACCATCACCCCTTTACCGAGCACGAACTTACGAAGCTGATCGATGCCAATCCGGGCGTCCTTTTCGTGTGCACCGAGAAGGATAGTGTTAAACTACAGGCGATGGGCGAGCGGGTGCGAAGCGCCTTCGCTGAATTTCGTGTACGGCTCAAGGTGGAACCGGCCGATTCTTTTATCGACCTCGTTGAGCGAACCATCCGTGAGCGCGTTCGCGTATAAGTTGGTATGGCAACTCGATCAGATACAGAGCGGTTAGACTCGCTTCGTCGGCAGGTGTCGCAGGTGGCGACTATGCCGGGGGTGTACCTGATGCGCGACGAGCACAACGAGGTTATCTACGTTGGTAAGGCAAAGGATCTCAAAGCGCGCGTACGTACCTACTTCACCGGAGGTGATGGCCGCTATCAGATCGAGTATCTCCTAAGCCGAGTGGTAAGTTTTGAGACGATCGTCACCCAGACCGAGGAGCAGGCGTTCCTCTTAGAGCGCGATCTGATCACGAAGTATAAGCCCCGCTACAACATCAGGTTGAAAGATGATAGGGCGTACCTATCCCTGCGTGTTGATGAAAACGCCGAGTGGCCTCGCATCGAGCTTATCCGCAAGCGAACCGACGACGGGGCCCGATATTTTGGTCCCTACGCCTTTAGCAGCGAGCTTCGTAATCTCCTTGAGGTTATCAAGAAGGTGGTGCCGCTCCGGTCGTGCGCCGACACGGTTCTCTACAATCGCCAACGTCCCTGCCTTGAGTATCAGATTAAGCGATGCTCCGGTCCCTGTTGTTTGAAGATCTCCCATGAGGAGTATCGAGGACTCGTTCGTCAGGCGATAGCGATCCTTGAAGGAAAGACAACGAACACGATGAAAGAGCTCTCCGACAAGATGGAGCAGGCCGCTGAGGAGCTTCGATTCGAGGAGGCCGCGGCGTGGCGCGACCGAGTTGACGTGCTCAAGGCCTACCAAGCGGGGTACTCCCTGGTATCGTTTCGAGATGAGGACCGTGATGTCTTCGCGCTTGTGCGCGAGGGAGATGTCGCGGTGCTGTGCGTTATCCTCGTGCGTGGGGGACGGCTCGCTGAAACGAAGACCTTCACATTTGAGGATGTTGGTGTCTCTGATGAGGAGCTTCTTGAGAGCGGTATTCAGCAGTTCTATGAGGGGCAACGCGAGGTCCCCCCGGAGATCGTGACGCAGAAGGAGCTTGAGAACGCCTCGATGTTGGAGGCCGGCTTGAGCGCAAAGCGTGGCGCGAAGGTTACCGTTCACGCGCCGCAGCGTGGATCGAAGGCACGCTTAATTGCGATCGCTGAGTTAAACGCTCGTCACGCCTTCGCTGGGTCGTACGATCAGGACGCGGGGTGGTCAGGGGTGGCTCAGGGGCTCGCATCGTTAGCCGGGCTGACGCAGCTACCGCGTCGGGTTGAATGCGTCGATATCTCAAATTTCCAGGGCTCGGATATCGTAGGCGCTGTGGTGGTCTTCTTCGACGGTGTTCCTGATAAGGGCTCCTATCGTAAGTACAACATCAGTCAGCAAGGGAAGCCAGACGACTTCGCCGCGATCTACGAGGTTGTCTACCGCAGACTCAAGCGTGGGATGGAGGAGGGGAACCTCCCTGACCTCCTTGTCATTGATGGTGGCGCGGCGCAACTGCAGAAAGCCGTTGAAGCCCGAGAGGATCTGAAGCTGAACGTTGATATTATCTCGCTCGCAAAGATGCGCACGGAGAGCAACGTCGAGGCACGTGATGTGGCCCGTAAGCCGGAGCGGGTTTACCTGCCGGGTGCGTCGGAATCGATAGGACTTGATGAAGGGGCGACCGTCACACGGTTCCTTTCGCGCTTGCGTGACGAGGTCCACCGGTTCGTCATTACCTTCCACCGTCAGAAACGATCTCGTCGGGTGTTCCAGTCGATTATGGATACGGTAGCGGGGGTCTCCCCCGAGCATCGAAATCGGCTCATACGGCACTTCAAGACGGTCGACACGATCGGGAGAGCGGATCCCGCTGAGGTCGCTCGGGCTGGGCGGATGCCGCTGTCGTTGGCGAAAAAGCTCGTAGACGCTATTGGTAAAGAGTAGCGTCAACGAGGCGCGGCGGCGTTCCTCTCGCTGGGCTCACCGGTATCTTTTCGTTGCGTGCCCCGTTAGGGGCTCCACTATCGTCTCGCCTCACACGAATGGAATGAGGTAGTTATGCCGCTCTGGTTTCGCGGATTTTTCGTGATGACCGCCGGCGATGGAGTGGGTAGAGTAAGCAGTATGAAACGCTTCCTCTCACTCTCGCTCTTCATCGTGGTGGTATCATCTCTGGGAGCGTCGGACGCTCACGCTCAACACTATCGGTACATGGATTCCTCCGGGAATATCAACTTCGTCGATTCCCTCTCAGATGTACCCCGCCAGTACCGCGAGCAGCTTGTACCTCCAACTCCCACGCCGGTTCTTGACGCGCGTCAGCGACGGGAGCTTCAGAATCGCAAGGAGCGCGAAGCACGGGAACGTCAACGTCAGATAGACGCTAAAAAGCGTGAGCTTGAGCGCGTTCGACGCACCGTTGAGCAAAGTCAGCGCGCTCGTGGCGGTAAGCCCAACTCAGTTCCTGCGCCACATAAGGGAGCCGCTCCCGTTGTGAGAGAGGATCAGATCGAGGTTATTCGGTAGGCACGATCGTGCGCTGCCGTAATGCAACGATCGGCCCGTTGGAGAGGTTGTAGCGCACCGCTGCCTCGACCTGGGAATACAGCCTTTCCAAGGTGAATGGCTTGGCGAGAAATGAGGTTCGCGCATCTTTCCGGTTCAGGCGATGGATCGCCATGGGGTCTCCACTTACCACTAGGATCGGGATCTCAGGATCTGCCTCTCGGATCGCTCGAATAAGTTCGCCGCCCGTCGTTCCTGGCATTCCGTCGTCTACGATCGCCGCGTCGAATCGCGCGCGTGTTTTTTTGAGGGTGTGCAGGAGAGAGGATCCGCTGTCACAGATGCTCGGGTGATGCCCCCGCGCGGTGAGAGCGCCTTGAAAGATATCTCGGACATCCGCGTCATCATCAGCGACGAGGAGTCTGAGCGGTCGAGAAGGGGGCGATGATAGAGGTGTCCCCTCGGTGCGTGTGTTCGCCCCTTGTGAGGCGGAGGGCAAGCACACGGTAAAGGTCGTGCCGATACCGTGAGCACTGGTCGCCGAAACCTCTCCGTTGTTTCGTTCAACAAGGGTCTTTACCATGGCGAGCCCGAGGCCTCGCGGGGTCGAGGAAGTTTTCGTCGACACGAAGGGGGTACATATCCTTTCCAGAAGGGAAGGGTCTATCCCGGGGCCGTTATCTGATACCGATACACACACGATCTCGTGCCCGTGTATCGGACACCGCTGCGCCGGATCCTTCCCCTTACGGGTGGCAGAGAGCGTAATGGTTCCATGATCTCGCATCGCCTCGCGAGCGTTGAGAATGAGATTGGTGAGGATCTGCCGGAGGTGCGTTGGGTCGACGTGTACGAAGATCTCTCCACGAGAAAGGGCGGTGGAGAGGGTTATCGTATGAGAGAGTAGGGGCGCGCACTGAGCGATTATCTCGTTGAACTCCTGTGCCATGTCTATCACCGTTGGGTGCGGGGTAATTCCATACGCAACGTGACGGGCCTGGGAGTATATCTCAGAGCTCTGGATTATTGCTGCGAGGGCCGCTTTGAGAGGTGCAAGCGCCGTATGCCCCTCTCCGAGAAGTCGTTCGGCTGATTCCACATTAGCCGAGGCGATCAGAAGGTGGTTGTTCGCATCGTGAGCGAAACCGGAGGCCAAAAACGGGGGGGGATTCGCTCCCACGACCGGAGACTCGACCGCGATAATGTCGTAAAAAGTGACGACATCTCCGGTGTGGTGAGGGAGTTGATAGATGGAGTAGGTGCGGAGCCCTCGATGCTCCGTTATGAGTCGAACGGATGCGCGAGCTGGTGTGATGGCGCGCGCGTGACGTTGAAAGGAGAGGGCATCAAGATCCGCCCGATCACGTGGATGGCATCGAGGTGAGAGGATCGTATCGACGGTGTGTGCCGCATGAGGATCGATCCCCAGTCCCCGACCCGCCTCCTCGGTGAGGAGGGATACCGTTCCATCCGGATACGCTCTCATAAACATTACTCCCGGTTGATTGAGGAGGTCCCGTAGATGGTGGTCGGTTGTCGTTGAGGCGCGACTAGGGTGAGGCTTCTTGGTTATCTCTCTCGTCACGATCCATACCCGTTCGAGGCCCTTGCCAACTATCGTTCCGTAGCAGGCCACCTGAAGATGTCTGGACGTACCCGTGCGGTCGTTGAGGTGACACTCAAAACCATCACGGGAGAGGTGATGATTGTGCCAGGCCTGAAACATCTCCCGATACCCGAGTGGCTCCGGGAAGAGGGTTTTGAGATCGTGTCCGAGAAGCTCCTCTGGCTCTCCCGCAGAGCGAGCGCGGGCGAAGGTTACGTTGGTCTGTAGGCATTTCGAGGGGGTCGCGTAGAGAGCATCGATGAAGCTCCATTTGTTTATGTCACAGGGAATCGGGGTTGAGAATGAGAGGAGACATATCTCGGCGGAGCTATGGTGGAGCAGGTTGCGAAAGTCTGAAAGGGTGGCATCGTCGTTGCCGGAGGACTGCAAACACTGAGAGCCGCGCCCGGAGGATCGGATAAGCCGACTGGCTTGAGAGCGACCTCTCCGGGAAGCATTTCCGTCCTCCGAAGGGGTGTCGCTCGCTGTGGTGTGCGGTCTTTCTTTACGCATCATGCCCTCGCGAGATGTGATTCAAAAAGCCGGAGTGATCGAGCTATAGCACACTTTGGAGAGGTCGAGAGAAAAAATAGGGGTCCTCCTGAATTCAGATGTACCTGCCCAGGAGGGG
This sequence comes from Pseudomonadota bacterium, assembly GCA_039799965.1. GTDB lineage: Bacteria > Bdellovibrionota_C > UBA2361 > UBA2361 > OMII01 > OMII01. The sequence continues at coordinate 3,374 of JBDLRS010000057.1, read as the reverse complement.
CGGGTCCCCGCCAGATCAAACACCGATCATGCAACCCCAAACGGCAGTTGCGGGTCTGTAAATGGCGCATCTGACTAAGATCACTTTGTCTTTTGACCTTTCGGTGAATTCGGCGTGAGCGCGGTCGAACGCTCATCCTGAGGGAGCCAAGGTCGCCACCACGATTGAGGCACCGAGTATCGCTTCAGCGCATCCTCCCCCGTAAGCAAAGAATCTAACCCTCAGTAATTCATGGTGTTCGTCACGGCACCCCATGGTAGCTTCAAGGGGTCTACCGTGAGCCCCTGTGCATCTCTACGAGCCGTATGACATATCCCTCTCTGTATCCCACTATTGGTGTCACTCCTCCCCACCTTCGCTCCTTCATCGATGTGCGCTCCGATAGTGATTTCCCGATACAAAACCTGCCCTATGGATCCTTTACCCCTCCGCATGCGACCACCGCTCGGATCGGCGTGGCTATTGGAGAGTATGTGCTCGACCTCTCGGTGCTGGCCGACGCCGGTCTTCTTGGAGATGAGGCGCGCGAGCAGCGGTATCTCTCTGACGCGGTGCTGAATCGCTTTATGGAGCGAGGTCGCCCGGTGTGGCGCTCTACACGCCAGCGGATTACCGAGATCTTGAGTAAGGATTGTCCTATCCTTCGTGACAACGGGGAGCTCTGTGCTCGCGCGCTCTATCTGCAAGAGCGCGTAACGCTCTCGATGCCGATTCGGGTGGGGGGATATACCGATTTTTATTCCTCACTTGATCACGCACGAAATGTTGGGGCGCTCCTTCGTGATCCCGCCAATGCGCTTAATCCAAATTGGCGTCACATCCCGATAGCGTATGATGGGCGAGCTGGGTCGATCGTAGTCTCGGGTACAACTATCCATCGCCCCGCGGGGCAGACGAAATCCTCAGATGACGCTCCGCCGTTGTTCGGCGCCTCTCAGGCGCTCGACTTTGAGTTAGAGCTCGCCTTTGTGGTGGGCAAAGGCTCAAGCCTCGGCGATTCGATCTCATGCGATCAGGTAGATGAACATGTATTTGGCGCTGTGCTCCTTAACGATTGGAGCGCGCGCGATATCCAGAAGTGGGAGTATCAACCACTAGGCCCGTTCCTTGGAAAGAACTTCGGCACCTCAATCTCGCCGTGGGTTGTGCCCCTCGACGCGCTTGCGCCCTTTGCGGTTGAGGCGCAGCCGCAGGATCCGCAGCCACTTGAGTATCTCCGATCCGCACGGCAGGTGTTCGATATGCACCTTGAGGTTGCACTTCGTACGACGAAGATGTCTCCCAACGAGGCATACCTGACTACGAACTCGAACGCGAAATATCTCTATTGGGATCACACTCAACAGCTCGCGCATCACACCGTTAACGGATGTCCCGTCGCCGCGGGTGACCTCTACGCCACAGGCACGATCAGTGGACCGACCCCAGACTCACTCGGTTGTCTCCTCGAGATCACAAAGGGTGGAAAGGAGCCAATAAAGCTTCCAACCGGCGAGGAACGCCGCTACCTCGCTGATGGGGATTCCGTTCGTATGCGTGGATGGTGTCAGGGTGATGGATATCGGGTGGGGTTTGGTGAGGTTATTGGTACGGTTCTTCCCGCCAAGTTGAACTTCTTGAGAGGCGCAACCCTGGCACCGGCAGGGTGAGCGTTCGACTGAGCTCACGCCGCAGTTACTTTAACCAGATGCGCCATGTGAGGGCCCGCAACTGCCCTTTGTAGGATTGTGCACGTGTAGGATTACTCACGTTTGGAAAGGTTGTAGAGGTGTGCTTCCGCATCGCGGACGGCGCGAGGACGTACATAGCAACTGTACCCTTTGTTCCGTGCGTGACCCGTGCGTGACCCGTGCGTGACCAGGGGGAGGGGGCTCTCGGGTATCTCGCCCCTCTCTGCACAGGGGATACCTGAGATCCATGCCAACGTCGTACGCTCTCAGCCGTTCGGTCGACCCTACGCGTAGTAGACACCATGCGGTTCAACGCGCTCCTCGGTCTAGCAGGGTGGTGAAAAATGATTTCCTGTTGCGCATTTCCATAGTTTGACTGCAACTTCGTTGGAGCCGCCGAAAAAATCCTCAACGTATCTGAGTGGATACGCCTCCGGTTTTTTCATCGTCTCCGCCTCGTTTCGTCAAAACTCTCAAAATGCTCACGACGGAACCATTTTTCACCACCCTGCTAGAGTACTGAGAAGGTCTTGTATCCTTACAGCTACCCGAGGTTGAGTGCGCGCTACGCTTGACGCGATAACAACGATTGGGGATGAGAGGGGCTCGCTTTTTGCGAGGAGGAAAGGAATGCAACTGAATATGAACCTCAACAAAAGGGTGAATATGAACCTCAACAAAAGGGGGGCATGGTCTCACTTTGGGTATTAACCTCGGTGAGACCATGCGTTCAGGTGTGGTTTTTAAACACACCTACCCCGTCTTCACTTCTTGGAAATTGCACATTCACAAACTGACGCTGATGCAGACTTTGAACTGATCTTCCAAACATTCAACATTTTACATCTCCTTGGCGCTTTCTCCTCACGTACCCCAGTACGTGAGAGTTCCCTTGCCACGCGGCAGGGAAACAGGGATTGCTTGCACCGCAGCAACACCTTTCAAACCGCTCCCACACGCGGAGCGATTGAAAAGATGCTGCTGCATATAACCTTCTACCTATATTCAGTTGCTCACAAGTACGCCGCAGCGTCATTCTGAGCAACATGCACAAGGAATACAGCGCGGTTGGTCTGCAGTCAACCTTCTCATGCAAAAAAATTTCTAAAACCGAGGCCGCGTTTTATTTGCTCAAATTTCCCTTAGTAAATTGCCTATTTCTTGCGTCATAAAACCAATGGGTGTCGAGCGAGCCCCCCCCCAAAGCGAGCCCCCCAAAGCGAGCCCCCGATGCCCGAGGCTCTATCGGGATCGGTGTCTCTCTCGGTGCATCGAACAGAGACGATGATAAAGATACTGGTGTGAGTTCGAACGGGGGTGCGGACGGTCTATCCGACGGTAGCTCCTGCCCTGATCCAAGAGATAACTACCGTCGACCAGAAGGAGAGGGCATCGGTGCTCCTGATACCTCGGGGTGCTGCGGAGGTGCGGAACTTGACAGGCAATGCTGATTATTTTGGCTCATCGTGGAATGGAGTGGGTGCCAACGAGCACAGAGGTAACGTAAGCCCCTGTTTTGGCTCATACATAGCGCCCTTTCCACGTGAACGTGCTCGTGCACGTAAACGTGAACGTACCCGAACGAGTAACTTTATCTCTTCGCTGCCGAACTAGCAGGGTGGTGAAAAATGGTTCCGTCGTGAGCATTTTGAGAGTTTTGACGAAACGAGGCGGAGACGACGAAAAAACCGGAGGCGTATCCAC
>JBDLRS010000056.1:0-25111 GCA_039799965.1 Pseudomonadota bacterium | reverse complement strand
GCGGGGAACTCGTGGATCAGTTCAAGCGCGCATCTTTCTCGATAGTGCTCAACATTGCGGAAGGTTCCGGCAAGGTCAAACAAGCAGACAAACAGCGCTATTTCTCAATAGCACGGGGTTCCGTAATGGAGTGTGGCGCACTCTTTGATCTGTTAAACGCTCTAAACTATATCTCCCCCGATGAGTATCGCGCTGGAAAGCGTTTGCTTACAAGGATTGCAGCCATGCTTTCCAAGCTATGCCTTCAGCCCGCATGATGCCTGTTTCGGGTACGTTTACGTGCACGAGCACGAGCACGAGCACGTAAACGTCGGGATAGCACTGGGCCCTACCCACTCGATTTCACGAAGACCCAGTACTTGTAGTCAGACTCTACCGAACGAGGGCGATGGTGTCTTTGATGATTTCGCTTGCGGTTGAGATAACCTTTGAGTTTGCCCCATAAGCCCGCTGTAAAACGACAAGCTCAACGAACTGTCCAGCGAGGTCCACGTTAGAGTACTCGAGTGACTCCGAGATGATCTTGCTTCTTGCTCCAGTAGCCGCAAGACCGGAGGTAACAACTCCCGCCTTATCGGTTGTCGCGAATGTAGAGGGTCCACTCCGAACCAGTCCATCCCGATTGGTAACGGTAGCGATAGAGAGCGTTCCTATCCGAGCGCTCTGCCCGTTGGTCAGTCGAGCGTTTATCACTCCTCCACCGGTAATCTCATATCCGGTAATCTCACCGATTCCCTGCCCGTTTTGGGAGTAATTGGTCACCAAGGTCGCGCCCGCGAATTGAGAGAACGCACCAAAATCGGCCGCGATAGTTGAGGGGGCGGCGCCATTCGACCACTGCGCGTTGATGTTCATCGTACCGGTCGCCCCGCCCTGTTGCGTGAGCCGACCGTTCGTGTTGAAGGTAAGCTGCGTAGATCCGACCAGCACCGGTTTGTCAGCGGCCTGCCCAACCTCAGCTCCGTTAGCATAAGCTTGCACGGTCCATGAGTTTATTCCGGTTCGGTAGTACCCGAAAACGACCTCATGGCGTGTACCAAGAGAGTCATACACCGAAACCATGGTGGTCGACGCGGCCGTTGTATTTATCTCCTGAAACGAGAGGGGATTGACCGGCGGTGTTGAGGAATTACCGGAGCTGTTTAGATTTCCGAATAATTGGGCCTGTGTGGTAGGCACGATTTCGAGATCTACCTTCCGCATATCGATCGGTCCAAGGTTCACCGCGTCACCTCCGGTGTACCCGAGAACACGAAGACCATCCATAGTCGTGAGGAATCCGTCCTGATCAAGTTGGAATGAGCCGGCGCGGGTCAGTTGAGGATTTGCGATATCGCCGACCTGGAAAAATCCATTACCACTGAGAGCGACATCAAGCTCGCGACCGGTACCCTGAATAGGACCCACCTCAAAATTCGACTGAATGCTTCGGACCGTGACACCATCGCCAGCGCCTGAAACTACATCAGCAACCCTGTCACCAGGAATCTCTCCGAGCATATCGCCGAAGATCGCTCTTTGATTCTTGAAGCCAACGGTGTTGGCATTCGATATGTTATCGCCGACAACGGCGATAGCCTGTCCATGAGCGGTGATACCCTCCCGGCCTGTATTCAGTGCGGATTCAATTCTCATGGCTTCCTGTTCACCTTGTTCGCGCTTCCTAGCAGGTTGAGGAGATAGGCAATCCCTGCCTACTCCCCAACCTGAAGATCAGAGTGCAAAAGGTCGGCCATCACGGATGGGCATGAAACCGAGTAGTTACGGAGGTGATGCGGAGCTGTTTTTGCCTCCGATGCGCAGAGCCATGTATCTCGGAGGGCAAGGGACGCTTTGGGATAGCATTTCGGCGATCGCGGACGATCGACCATGTGCCGGGTCAGACCATCGACAGGCGGTCAGCTTACCCGCGGTAACCGAGCAGAGGGGGGCCTCAACCGCCGCGTTGCGCACGGCCAAGACCCTCTGGGAGCGCCAAAACATCCCAAACGACCTTAAACGACCAGCTTCCTATCGCTCTTTGTTACCTACTACAGAAGGTGTACCATAACAGGGCAAACACCCACGTTTTTGGGGAGTATTATTATGAAAGCTCTTCTCTGCGCTCTCTCTTTTTCAGTTGTCGTTGCATCACCCGCTTTTGCTCAGTGCTATGGGGACGCCGCTGAGGCGTTCGGTTGCGGTGTATCCCGCGCGAACGAGGCGAGCCTTGAGTCCTTCGGAGACTCAAAGAACGAAGTGCTGCCCGACTACTATGGGAATTCACGTCCAATTAGCGCAAGCGAACTTTTTTCTCACCAGGAGACGATGAACTACTACCGTCGCCTCTACCGTGGCTGGCGTGGCAATAACTGGTCAGAGTCCGCGCTTCGGAACTCAATGAACAGTCAATCTCAGCCACTGCGACGTTCTGGTGGTATGCCAGCGACCAGTCCTCGATTCTAACGACACCGTCGTAATGGGGGCTTAGAACTGGGGTGCTGATTGCCCCACCCATTCCCGTACAGCGAGTTCCAGATCCTTCAACGACACCTGATATTCCCGCCTGCCCACTCCAGACTCGCGCTTAAAGGCGTTCAATCCCGCTTGGTTGCAGATCTCTCGGATATCAGCGGCGCACCTACCTTCGGTCGCGGCGACTAATCTACTAATGTCCACACCACCATCGAGTGGAAGCTTGCTGAGATACATGGAGAAGAGCGCCGCGCGAGCTTGGGGACCCGGAAGAGGCACCATGAGAACCTTGTTAAGTCGTCCACCTCGCTTGAGCGCCGGGTCAACGAGATCCGCGCGATTCGTCGCGCCAATAATGTACACCCCCTCTCGCTTCACAATACCGTCGATGAGCTGAAGAAGGTGGTTGAGAAGGTTGTCAGCGTGTTGTGCGTTGCCCTCGGCGCGATTTTTAGCGATAGAATCGATCTCATCGATAAAGATGATTGAGGGGGAATTTTTCGCGGCGGTCTTAAAGAGTCGGGTTAAGTTCTTCTCCGATTCACCGACCCACTTCGAGATTATCTCGTCCGTTTGAAGCACAAAAAATGATAGGTTAGCCTCGTTCGCGATCACCTTGGCGAGCGTCGTTTTTCCAGTGCCTGGAGGCCCATTCAGTAGAATTCCTTTGGGGACCGTAATTCCGTACTTCAGGGCAGTGCTTGGATCTCGCAAAAGAGTTATGATGCTCTGCATCTCTCGCTTAAGCTCATCATCGATGATGATGTCATCCCATGAAACCTTCTCAACTTTGCCGTTGAGAACTTGTGGCGTTGTGTTGGCTTGCCCCTCAAGCAGCATCTCCGCTTTCTCCTCATCGATAGCGAACATATCGAGGGCGGCCTCAATATCGGCTGAGATAACTTTTTGGCTGCGACGATTTGGGGGAAGAACCTGCTCTCGTTGATACGCTTGCAATCCCGCTTGATTGCAGATCGCTTTAATATCAGCTCCGGAATTACCCTCTGTGGCGCGAGCGAGCGATTCGATATCGATATCATCCGCCAGGTGAAGCTTGCGAGAATAGACCTGAAATAGCCTCATTCGAGCATCGTAATCAGGTAGTGGAATCTCAATCACTCTGTTAAGACGACCAGCTCGCCGAAGAGCCTCGTCAACCAGGTCAGCGCGATTCGTAGCACCGATTACATAGACACCATCCGCTTTGAGAACACCATCGATGAGTTGCAAAAGCTGATTGAGAAGGTTGTCCGAGTGGCTCGCGGTCGACGCCGACCGCTTCTTGCCCAGAGAGTCGATCTCATCGACAAAGATAACAGCCGGGGCGTGCTTCTGCGCGCTTTCAAATAGTTTGGTGAGATTTTTCTCCGACTCACCAACCCACTTGGAAACGATCTCGTTCGCTCGAAGTACGAAGAAGTTAAGACCAGCCATAGTTGCGACCGCTTTGGCGATAGTCGTTTTGCCGGTCCCGGGAGGTCCGTTAAATAGGATACCTTTAGGAAGAGCGATACCGTACTGCGTAGCGTTCTCTGGATTCTTCAGAAGGTTGATAACCGATACCAATTCATCCTTCGTCTCCTGTCCGATAATAAGATCATCCCAAGCAACGGTCTCGATCTCATCATTTCGAACTTGGGGATCGTAGCCTGTATCATCCGCGGATGGAGCGGGACTTCCCAGGTCCACACCAGCACCGGCTCCCAGTCCTTTGCCCCGGGCGACCGCGAGAAACACCAGAACGAGGGGACAGAAGTGAAGCAGCGCCATAGGTAACGCCGACACCTCGCCCTCCCGGACGATGTGGTATACTTTAAAGGCGACGAAAATCCCAAAAACAAAGGAGCCCAATTGAAGAAGAAAGTCTCCCAGGCGGATCTTATCCCCGTCGTACCAGTACTTGGCGTGATAGCCGTAGTAGGCGAACGGCAAGATAAAGGTTATCAGGAGGGTAACTTCTGATAGTTGTAGGTCGTGAATCGAAACCATCTCATCCACTCTATCGGAAGTTTCTTTTACCGACTCAAGTCACTGAAAAGATATGCACAAAATTACCGGTCAAAATCGCAAAAGTAAAAGGCCGTTCTAGTAAAAAGCCCCGTATCTCTCTGAATATCCGGCGGTTTATCCCTCTTCTACGGTATCCCGGACAGAACATTTTGGCGCTTGAGGTCAGAACCGTATCGCGAGGACACAACTGGTTTTTGTAGTGTTATCGCCGCCGCATATCGCGGCTGCAATCGCCGATAGGGCACACTGAAAGCGATTCGTTTCATATCCTTGACGACTTTATATATGGCTAAACCTACCAAACTTTCACAACGAGGCATCGGGGAGCTTGAGCGTTCGATTGAGCGTTACGAGACCTACAACGACGGCTTTATCCTCCCCGATACCCTCATCGTGGTTCGACTCGACGCACACCGATATGGCGATTGGAGTACACTTCCGGACGAGTATCCGACCGGCCCAACCACAACGAAGGGGTTACTCATCACGGCCCGGGCCCTCATGTCAGCCTCCTTTCGAGTCGTTTTGGCATACATCCACGGAGATGAGATCTCACTCGTGCTTGATCCAACGGAGAACATCAATCCACTCCGTCGAAGCAAGATAATCTCTGCGTTCACATCAACCGCAGCTATTCACTTTTTAAAAGCAACCGGTTTGGCCGCGATGTTCGACGCCAAGGTGAGCGAGCTCCCGTCCACAGAGCGACTTGCAGAGTATCTCTTCTGGCAAAGAAGATCCTGTCACAGAAACGCCACTACGATCGCTCTTCGACGCGCTCTCACACGAAGTGGCTTAAGCGCCGACCAGGTGGAGAGCAAGGTTCGGGGTGCAACAGAGGAGCAACGACTATCTCAGCTCAAAGAACTTGGCACCCCTGTTGAGACGATCCCATCAACCACGCGGCGCGGTTCTCTCCTCTATTGGGACACCGTCCTCGTGGAGGGAAAGCCTCAGGTTAAGGTTGTGGCCGATATCAAGCTCGCTGATGATGACGGGGCGTACGAGGAGTTCATTACGGCTAAGATCTCGCAAGCCCTGAACGCTGCTCCTGGAGCGAAACCGATCCAAGCCAAGCCAGCTCAACCACCTCAGGAGAAAAAGGCTCAGGTAGTGACAAAGCCATCACCTGCTCAGAAGTCACCGCCGACCACCAAGCAACCACCTCACCCGCCGCAAGCTAAGCGAACGAAAAAGGCTCATGTGTCGGTGTTCCGGATGCCGCCCGCTCAGTAGAAGGCGTTCTCTCGGGGAGACATCCCAAGCACTACCGAGCTAGTTCGAGAGGTATTCGCGCGTCAAATGAAACCCCCGAAAATCCCGCACCATCAGCTTTCGATTGGACGATTCGAGAGACAACGACATTGCGAGCTGTAAACACCCGCTCACCCCTCTCGAAATCGAACGCCCCCCTCACAAGCTCAGGCAGGATAGAGATACCCGAATCAAAAGAGAGCTCCCGCAACCGCAACTGGTCCGAATACATATCAACAACCTGAGAGGTCCGAGAGGTTCTAAACGCGCCAAACACCATACGGGGTTTAGACATATATTTGAGAAAGCTGGCGAGGCGTCGTGAGGTTAAGCGGCTACGAAGAAAATCCTCTTGCTTGAAAGGTGAAAGCAGATCAAAAGCACCGACAACGAACGGCGTACCCTCCACAGTTTGGAACTCACCCGCAACCGCCGGCAGCGCGGCGTATCCGTAGTCTAATCGCGGGGGCTCAAGTGGTTGAAGCTTTGAGAGCACCTCAACTACTCGATCATGTGAGGAGCGGGAAATGTAGTGAGCGGTGAACCGTTCTGCCACTGCGGCGAGTATAGGGGTGTCCGCATAACGGGTCAGGATAATTATCGAAGGATCCTCCACTCTCACGAAAGCTTGAAGTGCAGCCGCGTGAGCGTTTCCGGAGCGATCCGAGATATCGATAAAAAGGAAGCGAACTGGGTTGGAATAGACAAGATTGGGGTACGATCTTTGTGTGGCATAGAGGTAGGGTGTGACTATCTGACCGGTTCGCGCGACGCACAGCGCTTGAAGCGCCACAATCACGACACGCGCCAATGTCCACGATATCTGGCGAGCGCGAACGATATCAACGCAGAGCAAAACGAAAAAGAAGCCACACCACACAAACGAGGTCGCACACAGAATCTCCTGCCACCACGTGCGTGGATAATTGAAGATAGCGAGGGTGACAAACGCCGTGACGAGGAGTCGGAGCCTTACGAAGATGTTGTTGAGGAAGGTGCGATTCATCAAGTTCGGTCAAACGATAGGAGAGAGAACCTACAGGAAGCCGTATCATGTGGATATCGGCAAGGACTACGAACAAGAGAGAGGGATATCGGCCCTACGCCACGCGCTCGTAACGTAACCGAAACAAATCTTCGTCGTATCGCTCCATGTTTATCCTTGGGGAACGTATTACTCGTTCCAATTCAGAACGCCCTTTTTCCACACGTAGATAAGCCCGACGACGAGCACAGCCATGAAGGAGAGCATCTGCAGAAGGGCGAACATCCCCATCTGCTCCAAGACAACCGCCCACGGATACATGAATATGACCTCGATATCGAAGAGGATGAAGAGCATCGCGACGAGATAGAAGCGAATGCTAAACCGCTGCTCACGCACGGAACCAACCGGAATAGCTCCACACTCCCACGGCATCTGTTTGGTTTTGGTGACCTTCTTCGGACCGAGAACTGACGCGAGTACCACCATAGTCAGGAGAAAACCTCCGGCTGCGACGGTGAGAAGTAAGATTCCCAAGTACGGGTTCAATTCACTCATGCATTCCTACCTATAACGCTCTCCAATTCCTCCGAGAAGGAATCAAAAAAACGCACCCGAGAGGATTCGAACCTCTGACCACCCACTTAGAAGGCGGGTGCTCTATCCAGCTGAGCTACGGGTGCCCAAGTCACACAGCTCATAGAGTAGCTGCGTCAGAGTAGCGCAGCTTTTGTACAATGCACTGCTCAACCGGTCGAATGTATTGCATGGAGAAGAGACATTCAACCTACATTCGGCAGTTGCGGGTCTGAAAATGGCGCATCTAGGTTCAACACCAAACCAATCAGAAGAGCTCCCGTTTACAGGGGAAGTGGACGGAGCGGGCGGGAGGGGGTTTTCAGCCTACCCCCCTCCCTTCCTAGGGTACGGGAGCCCAAAACGCTCAAAAACGGCTCCGGAGGTCGAATTAAGCGTCCTGTTTTCAATAGCTTAGCAAGATACCACATACCGTGAAGCAAAGCTCCCAAAACTGAAGATTATAGTATAGAACAGCATCAGACCGTTGGAGGACCGTTAGCACATCCTCCGGTGATCAAAGTACTGATTCGTGAGAAGGGAATTACCTTCCTCATGAGTTGAGGTATGATGCGCGCTCCTTTTCTGAGGAGCGCGCCTCGTATCACCATCACGAAGGTGCGGTTCACGTTACTTATGAGGTAGGCAAAAGCATGTCGCTTCCGAGCGCGAAAAAACGGAAGATATTTGACGGTCGCTATGAGGTCATCTCCATCGTTGGACGTGGGCTCGATAGCGTAGTCTACCATGCTCGTCACCTCAGTGGAGCTCAGCAAGAGGTCGCTCTTAAAGTCCTCGTTAATAATAAACCGAAGAGTTCAATGACGGAGCGTCTCCGAAAGGAAGCGCTGACGCTCGTCTCCTGTCGACACAAATACGTCGTACGTCTCGATGATTTCCACTCCGTAGCCGAACTTTGCTACCTCTCTATGGAGTACGCTGCCCTCGGAGACCTCAGAAAGTACATGACCGCTCGCGGCGCGGCCCTTTCACCAGAACTTGGCGCCGAGTTCCTTCGCCAAGGTCTCGAGGCGATGGAGTTCATTCACGCCACTGGGGTGCTTCACCGCGATGTGAAGCCAGACAACATACTCGTTATCAATGAAAATGAGATCCGGTTGGCCGACTTCGGCCTTGCGCTCTTACCTGGCGACGAACTCGACCTTGAGGAGTTGCAGAACGGCGTGGGATCACTTTCTTACCTCCCTCCTGAGATGCTTCAGGGACAGTTTTACGACTCGCGGTCCGACCTCTACTCCCTAGGCGTGTGCTTCTATGAGGCGATGGCGGGATTTCATCCCTTTGAAAACGCTCCGTTGAGCGAACAGGAAAGCGCCCGACTCGACCGCAATATCAAACCGCTCCATGAGGTCAACCCTCTTATTCCACCTCATGTATCAGCGGTCGTGGCGTCACTCATGCGCCACTCCGTCGACCACCGATTTCAGACCGCCATGGAGGCGCTCAGAGCGCTCGCCAATACCACCTTCAATGGAACGCCGTCGGCAGATGTCGCTACGAACGAAAACGTCACCGCGACCACTCCAGCCTATACCCCGGTCAATGGAGACGAGCCGATTGACCCCTATACGAACGATGTAGATGACTTGTTGGAGGACACCGATTATAGCTCCACCGTAAAACCAGGGATCTCAAGCGACAAACCGTCACCGGAGCCGAAGGCCGAGGATACGCAGGAGATGAGCGCTCAAAGGGTGCAGCAACTCATCGATCAGGACTCCAAAAAACGAGCGACCGCCGCCCTCCGTAATTCGGTCGGTGTAACGCCAACATCATCTGAAAATGTTGATCCAGCGCCATCCTGGTCTGTGAAGGGCAGGCCGGCCCCTACGCCTCACTCCGGTCCGAACGAGGCGGAGGGGCTGCCCGGTATAACCATGAGGAGCCCTGGGCTCCTTTCAACGCTCCTCACCATGCACCCGCTGATTCGCACCCTTCTTGTTGGTGGGGTAGCCGCTCTGATCACCATCGGGCTCGTGGTGGCTTCTCATGTCAAACCGACCGCTATCCTGGCGAGCGTAACCTCATCAACCGAACCAACAGAGAACCTCCCAGAGGAACGCGAACCCGCCGCGGGAGACACCCTTTTCCCGAACCTTTCCGCCGGCACATTCGCCGGTACGATCTACGGAATACTGCCTGGCGTCACATCCCCTCTGGCTCTTATCTCTCGTCCAGAGCACAATGAGATCACCGTTGTGATTGGAGTCGAAGGATGGACGCCAACGACGGTATCAACAAAACTTGGCGAGAACTCCTCATCAACAATAGTGATTCGCTCCAACAGCGTGCTCTTAAACATGACTGGCTCGGGCTCTCCAAGCGAAGTAGAAGGTACATTTACCAACGCAATCACCGGCGAAACCGGGGTATGGAGCGTTAAGAAGCTTTCATGATCGGTGGGCTCATGGCCGCATGGCGACAACCAATACGAAATGTCAGAGCTACCGCTCTTGGGGTCCTCGTAGGCGCTCTGGCCCTCACATCAACTATTGCGTGGGTATCCGCCGATGACACTACCACCGCGGTCATCCTGCAACATAAACCAACTGAGACACATCAACTTCCTCCAGCTGGAACTCTGATGCCCCTTGTAGTATCCATCACAAACTCCTCCGACGTCGATGTTAAGATCCGCCTCGTTGGGTCCCGAGATGGTCGGTTTATGGACATAGCGTTTCCGATGGGGGTGCTGAACGAGACGGACCGACCAACATACACCATCAACATCCCAGCGCCGGTAGCGGCCATGACCTATCAGTTTGTTGTCCATCAAAAGTCAGGCGATCTCACACTGACCGACAAGTACCTCATCAAGCGCAACTGCGTTCAAAACTTTAAGGTCGAAGTGCCTGATACGATTCCGTCAGCGGAATACCGCAAGGAGGCCGCCACCCTCGTAGCTAAAGCTCGCACCCTTGAGAGAGACACTCGAAACCTTGAGACAGCCATCAAGTTACTCGACGCGTTGAAGAAAGATATTCCGGAGTAGTACATCGCATGAACGCTCAACGCTCCCTCCCGTCCCATCTCGTTCGGTTCCTGAGTGGAGCGGTGGCCTGCGTGACCACCCTTCATGAAAGCCACGCGCAGGCGTTGCCAATTACCGAGCCCCTCACCGTTAATGTGCGTGTCGAGGCGAAGCCGGAGCCGAAGAAAGCGATCGGAATGGTACTCTCAGCGGGAAGAACAGTGGAGATAACGGAGACGACGATCAACAAGATCGGGGAAAAGCTCTACCTCATCAGCTTCGTGGTAGACCGAAATATCGTACGTAAGGATAGCGTCGCTACTGCGATGGCATTTGACGAAAACGGAGCCGTGACCTTCGCTAACGTGAGCCCGGAACTCCTCTCTGAGAGCAAGACCCTGATCTCGCGAATACCGGACTGTCCCGCTGAGGATCCCTCCGCAGTCGTTAAATTAGATCAGCAGGGTCCACTTCAGCAGCTCGTTGATGTTCGTTCTGAGCGAGCTGAAATAGCTCGGTTAAAGATATCTCGATTGCTCGATGAGGATTTCCTCGCCAAGCTTCAGCGCTTTGAGGACGCGTTCGGATTAGACAAGTCAGAGGAGCTCAACGCGAGCCTTCCACCTGAAGTGCTTGTAGACAGACTCTCTCGCATCGCGCATGCGGTCAAAAAGTACCGTATGTTTAAGAGAGCGCCCACACCAACGCCCTCGCAATAGCGCGTATCGCCATCGGGAGAGCTCGTGACAAACGACCAACACCCCGCAATCGCGAAGATGCCTCCCCTCGATCTTGAGCGGGTCAATTCCACTCTACGGACCCAGCACTGGAGCTTCATTCTTAGATCTGCTGACGACGGCCCGAGGTCGCTACGTGAACTCCTGCATCATCGACTCCCTCACATCGATCCAACATCATGGGATGAACGGTTTGATTTTGGTGGAGTATACGTCAACGGTCTCGAAGCTCTTCGCGATATGCCCCTTCCCCTCCCCGTGAAGGTTGAGTACTACGAACCGAAATTTCCTATCGCGGAGGCGCGTTCGCAGTTCTCCCCGTTTCTCTCTGAATACATCCTCTTTCACGACGACGCCATCGCGGTCGTGTACAAACCACCGCATCTCTCGAGTATGCCAGCCAAGGAGCAACGTCACTTCAGTCTCAAAGCGGCGCTTGAACAAGAGCTTAGTCGTACCATTCATATGCCGTCCCGTCTCGACGTATCAGCGCAGGGACTTGTGGTCGTCAGCACCGAGAGGTCCGCGCACGCCGGTCTACAACGGGCCTTTGAAACGAGGACGGTACACAAAACCTACCGCTTCGCGTCTCACGCACGGAGCGCGTGGGATGAAAAGGGGGTAACCTTCTCTATCGCCATATCCCGAGAGCATCCCGTGTTGCGAGTCGCCACCCTCAACGCAGGGCAATCGGCCCGTACTGATATTCGCTACGCTCACGGGGCCGCAATTAACGGCGCCATGCGCCACATCTACACAGCCCACCCAATCACCGGGCGAACCCATCAGATACGGGTCCATGCCGCCGCCAGTGAGCTTCCACTTCTTGGTGATAATTTTTACGGTGGAGCTCCGGCCGACTATCTTCACCTCGTGAGTTGTGAACTCTCCCTGCCGCATCCCCTGACAGGAGCGCGTCTTGAGTTCGAGCTTCCATCGAGACTCGCTCCGACTTGGGTACGCGCGGTCTAAAAATCCCGAGGAGCCTGACCTGTTTTGCTCTATTCTCTCGCGAGTGATCAAGGTCATAGCTCGAACGATCATTACCATTAACGAGAAAGTTGTTGTTTAGTTTCTGGCTGTTATTCATTATCGTGAGCGCCGTCAGAACGTCGGTGTCGCATGACAATTCACCAGTTGACACCACCGTTTCTGGTTCACTTCAAGGAGAGTAGGTATGACCACTAAGGTGTTGGTAGTAGAAGATGAAGGTGTTGTAGCGTTAGATATCACCCAGGAACTTGAATCCGCTGGCTACTCCGTTGTGGGGCATGTTATCAGCGGAGAGGCTGCCGTCGCCAAATCTGGAGAGCTACGACCAGATGTCATCTTGATGGACATCCATCTGCAAGGCGAACTGGACGGCATCGCGGCGGCTGAGCAGATCTCGACTCGCTACAACATACCGATCATCTTTGTGACCGCTCACGCCGATGAGGCAACGCTCCAACGGGCCAAGCTAACCCGGCCATATGGGTATGTCATCAAACCGTTTGAGCCTAACGAGCTCCGCGCAAATATCGAGATTGCGCTCCACCGATACAAAGCGACCCCTCATATTGAGGAGGAGCCAGAGGCGCTGGTGATTCACGCCCAAGAGGGGGTAACTCTTCCAAGTGGAGTGGACGAGTTCAAGTATGAGGCTATCAAGTCCGTGGCGGTTTTCGAGGGCCTCCCTCAGAAGGATCTTCAAGATCTCACTAATTGCGCGGTGATCCAAGACATCGCCGCTGGTGAATTTATCTCTATGGATGGTGAGCGCCCAAACTTCGGCTTCATGGTGCTCTCCGGCAGGTTGGCGGTTATCAAATCAACGACACAAGGGAAAGAGCTCACGATCGACCTCCTCATTCCAGGCGATTGCACGGGAATTCTTCGAGCCCTTGATCCCCTTGAGACCGATACCTCGATTCGCGGACAGGTCGACGCTCGGGTTCTCGCCATCCCGACCGCCAGCCTTCGGGCCGTTATAGAGAAGAATCCGATCGTGTACCGACGGGTCGCTGTCGAGCTTATGAACCGCAATCGACGGTCCAATGATCTCGCGCTCGGCTTGGCGCACTCACGAGTAGAGAGTCGAATTGTCGCCGCGCTTCTCGCGCTCGCCCCTCGATTCGGGCGGCCAACGAGTTCCGTTGATCAAACTCGAATATTTCTCACAAGAAAAGAGTTGGCGGATTTGACCGGGACAACTCCTGAGACCGCCATTCGAGTAACGAAGAATCTTGAGCGCGAGGGACTTCTTGATCTGACGAAGCCCGGCGTGATCAAGATCCTCTCACTCGATCAATTGAAAAACGTGGCTGAGTAACCGAGCGATCCATGATGGCCCTCACGAGGAGCGCACGCGCTCCTCGTGCTTTACGCAAAGCCCTGCTACGATCGTTTAAATAAGTTAAACGTACGTGGGGTTAAGTATGGCACAAGAAAATTACGTCGAACGCGTTCTCTCTTCTCTCTCCTCTCAAAACAAAGAGGATCTCCGGGCCCATCTCACTCATCTCGATGAGATCTTGGACCGGATCGACAACGTCCCCTCCCCCGAAAAAGAGTCCTTGCTCGTAGAGCTCATCTTAAAGGGTCGAGAAAAGCCCTCACAAGAGAATATCGCTCAATCCTCCTTGTAGGGATCGACCCGTCGGCGCCCCGCTTTTGAGCGCCCACGGACCTTTTTCTCGTCTACACGTCTTCTCTGGCTAGCCCGTGTCTTCTTCGTCGGAATCCGCTTGCGTCTAGGGCGTAGCGCGTTTCGAATCAGCTCATGCAGACGGTCAATCGCGTCCTCCCTGTTGAGGACCTGACTTCGATGGACCTGACTCGTGACGCTAATGACGCCGTCGGCGTTGAGGTGCTGTACGATGGTAGGATGGTTCACGAGGCGTCCCTTCTGCTCCCATGTGAGAACAGAGGAATTGGTGAAATCGAAGGTGAGGGTTACCTTCGTCTCAACCTTATTCACGTTCTGCCCTCCAGGACCTCCCGAGCGAGCAAATGAGAACCGCAGCTCGTGGTCAGGGATCGTTATCGAAGCAGCGCCTCGAGGAGCTGGTGCGCGTGGAGAGGAACCATTCATACCGGGGTACGGTACCACAAGCGCGACCTCAACGCTTGAGGATGGTTAGGGGAGCACCCTGGGAAGAGTTCGAAAATCTCAAGAGTTGCAGTTTCATGCCGTTTGTACCAACTAACCCACCAGCGAGGAGCCGGATTCCGCTAACCCCTCATTCTTATTGAGATAACAGGGTATTAAATCCCCGGTAAACCGTTCCAACCCTCCTCATTCTGTGATACATCGGCTGTCGAGGACCTCGTTGGCCCTCGCGGCTGTGTTGTATGAGCCGACGCACTTTTATCGCTAGGAGTTTATTCGTATGGCGAGTCAATCTCGTGACCTCATCGTATTAGGTTCAGGACCTGGTGGATATGTAGCGGCTATTCGCGCCGCGCAACTCGGACGACAAGTCGCTATCGTTGAGCGCGAAGCCCTTGGTGGCGTGTGCCTCAACTGGGGATGTATCCCTTCGAAAGCGCTCCTTCGCTCGGCTCAAGTTTTCAATGATATCAAGCACGCGAGCTCATTCGGATTCACCACTGGTGATGTATCCGTGGATTTCAAGCGTATCATCGAGCGCTCACGTGAGGTAGCGAACAAGCTCTCAGGTGGCGTGAACTACCTGATGAAGAAGAACAAGATCGAGGTAATCTCCGGAAACGGAGTCCTTGAGAAGGGCAACAAGCTCGTAGTGACGGACTCCTCTAAGAGGTCGACCACGTACGAGTTCAAGGATATCATCATCGCGACCGGCGCTCGCGCGCGTCCGTTCCCTGGCGTTGATGTTGACGGTGAGGTGGTGCATACCGCTCGCACGATCCTCGAGAACAAGCGTCTTCCAAAGAAGCTTCTCATCATCGGAGCGGGAGCTATCGGTATCGAGTTCGCCTACTTCTTCAACACACTCGGAACCCAGGTTACCGTGGTGGAGATGGCGGACCAAATCCTCCCTGTTGAGGACACAGAGGTGGCGCAGAGCCTTGAGAAGGTGTTCACTAAGAATGGCATGACGATCCGCACCTCAACCGGTGTAGAGAACCTCAAGCGCTCCGGAGCCAACGTTACCGCGACCCTCAAGGGTAAGGATACGACTGAGGAGTGGAGCGGAGACGCCTGCCTCGTCGCTATCGGTATTGTGCCGAACACCGAGAATATCGGACTTGAGAAGGTTGGTATCGACACGAACCGTGGATTCATCAAGGTCAACGAATACCTTCAGACTAACGTCGCTCACCACTACGCCATCGGAGACGTCGCTGGTGGAGCCGCATTGGCGCACAAGGCGAGCCATGAGGGTATCGTCGCCGCGGAGGTTGTCGCTGGGAAGGCGAAACACGCGATGAGATATGACAACATTCCAGGATGTACCTACTGCCAGCCTCAGGTAGCGTCGGTAGGACTCACTGAGAAAGCCGCTAAGGCGAAGGGCATCAAGTACCGTGTTGGTAAGATGCCGTTCTCGGCCGTTGGAAAAGCTATCGCCATCGGCGAGCAGGACGGTTTCGTCAAGGTCATCATCGATGATGAGGTTGGCGAGGTACTCGGTGTGCACATTCTTCACGCCGAGGCTACCGAGCTTATCTCGGAAGCTGCTATCATCCGATCTCACGAGGGGATCGCGGCGAGCGTGGTTGATACCATCCACCCTCACCCGACGCTCTCAGAGGCGACTATGGAGGCGATGGCACTTGCACTCGGACGGCCAGTCAATTTTTAACGAAGCTAACGGCGACCCGATCAAGCTCGAGGTCTATGACCTCGGCGTGATCGACTACGCCAAGTGCTTAGAGCTTCAGAGGACGTACCATCGTAAGCTCAGAGATGGTGCGCAGGGTGATGTGTTGCTCACGTGCTCACATCACCCTGTTATCACCTGCGGCACCTCTACCGAGGACGCTCATTTCTACACACCTTCTTCGGAACTTGAGGCGAGCGGGACGCCGGTCGTTTCGATCGAGCGTGGTGGAAGCGTAACCTACCACGGCCCCGAACAGGCAGTGTGTTATCCCCTCATAAATTTGTACAATCACAAAACGGATGTTGGATGGTATATGCGCTCCCTCGAAGAGGTCGTGCTAAGCACCCTCCAAGAGTACAGCATTACCGGCATACGCGTTCCCGGCAAGACCGGCGTCTGGATAGACGAGCACTCAAAGATCGCGTTTTGCGGGGTCCGAATCTCTCGCTGGTGCACCCTGCACGGATTCTCGCTCAACGTTCTCCCCTGCTCAGACCGTTTCGCGAGCATTAATCCATGCGGGCTGGGCAAAATTAAGATCGCCTCCATCTCTGAACTTATCTCGCCTCAGCCCGTTTCAGTGGCTGAAGTGACACACAAGCTGATTGCGCACTTTATTCGGGTATTCAATTACGAGGTGTAGGATAGTCCCCACACACCCCGCGACCAGCGACGAAATGGCGGCGATGTTTCTCCATCTTGTGGGAGTGGCAACATGTACCTCTGAAAATCGTCGAATTCATGAGATAGCTCCGCAGTTATCGAGACTGTCGATGAACGATCGTGGTGATTATAATGTTGAGATCCCCAGATGTCGCTTTCAAGATGTTCCTGACGATCTTTTGACGGACTGGACTATTCGGTCACCACCACCACCACCACTGTTGCCCGGCCAGTTACCCTAGTCGATGTTGTCAAAAAGATGACCGTCAGCGTGACGTTATAGTTCCAAAAGGTGCGAAGTTATACCCAATAGACCGCTTGAGGCGGTTTATCAGGGCACATCATGATGCAACTTTACCGGTAAGATGGATTATATGTATGGAAAAGAAGATTAGCAGGGTGGTGAAAAATGGTTCCGTCGTGAGCATTTTGAGAGTTGTGACGAAACGAGGCGGAGACGACGAAAAAACCGGAGGCGTATCCACTGAGATACGTTGAGGATTTTTTCGGCAGCTCCAACGAAGTTGCAGTCAAACTATCGAAATGCGCAACAGGAAATCATTTTTCACCACCCTGTTAGAGCACCAGAGATCTGCAACCCGCTCCAAGGATAACGGCATAACGGACTACCAAGAACTGATATGCAACAACAGACACAAAAAGGGCGCGCGACACACGAGGTAGGCCAGTCAGTATCACCACGCGCATTTCACGACCTAACCGAAGATACTCTAAATGTCCCGTTAGCCAAGCAAGGTTTTTCTCTGCTACCAGTTCTAGACACACTAGGCACTGAGCGATTTTCAATTGAAAAACTTCATGTGGCGATTAAATCCAATTTTCCGCATATTTCATGTGAAGAGTGCATTAAAATCGCTCAAGATATGGTCGCTGACCAGCGCCTAATCACACGACCAGACAGCACCCTTTATAAAATAAAACGTGATGATCTGATTGGCGATCCGTCCCTTAAAGTAACAACTCCGGGAGATGCGATCGCTACCCTAAGAAGGGCATTAGCTTCTCAAGCAGCCTTTTCGTTATCCTCCTCACCTGACGATCTCCTTGCCAAAGTAGCGATAGCCGGTAACGGGCGACCATTAAAAACAGATGGAGCCATTAACGAATTGGTGTTTAAAAATACCGGAATGGTCCTGCCTGTATGGAAGCAACGGGTATGCGCAGCGATACGCCAAGACTTTGATGAAAATGTCCGTTCATTAACGGGAATGTCTCCCACTCTTAATCCTAAAGAATTGGGGAATCTCTTAAATGAATCTCCCTTCCAATTCTTACTTGGAGCAGTAAGTGCCAATCGTTTCATCGCTATCTTGAGAGGAGATAAAATGCAAAGCAAGATCGCAGAGGAAGAGGGTGTAAAGCGACAGGCTGTGAGCAGCGGGATTCGGAGCGCATTGGGGGCGTTGCCAGATTGGATTAGAGCCCTGATACAAGACAGTTTCAGATTTAGAAATAAGTGCACTCCCACGAGTCGCGTTGTGAGCTGAAAAACACCTCTTGCTCACGTCGACATCTTTTTTACCACCTTGCTGGCACAACGGAACCGCATTAAATAGAAGAGTGCCGACAACCGCACGAGGCATGCAGGACCGGTAAGTCCGAGGAATAGTATTTCAGGGCAGAGCACTGACCCGCGCGAGAACTGTTAGAGGGATCTCTTTACGATGGGCGAATATAGGATATTTGAGATGGGGATGCCCCGCGCGGACGCGTGTAGGAAGATATTACAGGCCCTGCCCCAGTGGTTTGCGTTAGAGTCATATATCGAGTCATATGTCGTCGATACGGAAAGATATGAAACCTTCGGCGCATACGACACCAATCGCGCACTCGTTGGATTCGTGACGCTCAAGAGTCACAACCAGTTTACCAACGAGATTCATGTTATGGCCGTTCTTCCAGAGCACCATGGTCGTGGCGTTGGAAGTATGCTCGTATCGTGCGCGGAACAACGTTCTCGCGAACAGGGATTTGAGCTTCTTGAGGTTAAAACGTTAGGACCGGGCCGCTCGGATCCATTCTTCGAAAAAACGCGCACATTTTACCTGAAGGCGGGATTCCTCCCCGTGGAGGAGTTACAGGGGGTGTGGCCAGATAATCCATGCCTCATTATGGTGATGCCACTTGTCACAAGATGAGCGGTTTTTCGATTGAGGCCAGAGTTGCCCGCTGCCGTTGTCAGAGTAGGTCATGAATAACGGCCCATGGGTGCCTCACGAGCCGAGTAAAAATCCTTATCTTTTTCCCGTAACTTACTACCAAAACATATCTTTTTGCGCTCTGGCTCTTCCAATGCGAGACATAGTAGGGTCAACTGATGCGAAGTAACCGTAGGCCGTGCGGAATATCCTACACCTTTTGAAGCAAGCGGTTCACAATACAAGGAAGCCGCATATGACAGGGAATTGAGGTCGCTTGATGATGTAGGGGTACACGTTAAGCCCTCCCACCACCAAAGAGATAATCATGCAGCGAGCAAGCAAAACGGGTAGCGAGAACAAGAGATCATCCCTCAAACCTTCATCAACGCGCGATATCGTGCACCTCACAGATGAACAGATGGTATGGTCCTATAAGACGATCCTCCTTTCGCGCCTTCTCGACGAAAAAACGATCACCCTCTATAAACAGAATAAGTGCCACTTTCAAATAAGCTGCGCCGGCCATGAGGGCATTCAGGTGGCGACCGCGCATGTGTTCCGATCGGGACACGATTGGTTCTACCCGTACTACCGCGATATGGCCCTCGTGGTAGGCCTCGGCATGACAGCCGAGGAGATCATGATGAACGCCATGAACAAGGTCAACGATCCGAACTCGCACGGTCGAATGATGCCGATGCACTACTGTTCTGTGCCTCTCCGCATTCCGCCGCAAAGCTCACCTACCGGAAGTCAGTTCCTACAAGCGGTCGGCTGCGCGCTCGGAGCGAAGATGAAGCACCTCGATGAGGTGGTGTATGTCTCGGCCGGTGAGGGAACGTGCTCACAGGGCGACTTCCATGAAGCTATTAACTGGGCCGCTCGTGATAAGCTTCCGTTGGTCTTCGTCATTCAGAACAACGACTACGCAATTTCGGTACACATCTCTGAACAGCTCGCCGGGTCCAGCATAGCGACGATCGCGCAGAACTACGAGAACCTTCATACTGCACAGGTGAATGGTTCAGATGTTCAGGCGTCGACCGCCGCGCTCACCTTCGCCCACGACCGTGCTCGTCGTGGCGAGGGACCATCACTCATCGAAGCGCACGTCCCACGCTTGCAAAGCCATTCCATCTCCGACAACCACCTTAAATACCGAACCTCTGAGGATCTCGCCAAAGAGCAACTACGGTGTCCGCTTCGGCTTACGAGAGCGACCCTTCTAGATCGTAAGGTGCTTACGCAGTCTCAGATTGAGGATCTCCATACCGAGCTTAAACAACTCGTGGATAGGGCGGCGGAGGTCGCTGAAAAAACACCGGATCCATCAGTTGAGGATGCGACATCTCACACATTCAAGAATCCGACTCCATGGGAGGGGATTGTCGAGCGAGAGGCAATCGGAGGGGAGGTCTTCATCGTTGACGCGCTTAATCATGCTCTCGATGAGGAGCTGGCGCGCAATCCGGACAGCTGCATCTTCGGTGAGGATGTGGCGCACGGAAAAGGTGGCGTATTCACTGTGACAGCGGGACTCACCTCGAAGCATGGCGAGAGTCGTGTCTTTAATAGCCAACTCGCTGAGAGCTCGATCGTCGGAGCCGCAATCGGACTGGCGTCTCGAGGAATTAAGCCGATCGCCGAGATCCAATTCGGCGATTACGTGTGGACCGGCGCAAATCAGATTCGCAACGAGCTCGCGATGCTTCACTATCGATGCGCTGGGGACTATGGATGTCCCGCAGTAATCCGAATTCCTGTGGGAGGGTATATTCGGGGCGGTGCCTACCATTCACAGAACATCGAAGCGACCTTCGCTCACTTCCCGGGACTCTTTGTGCTCTATCCTTCTAACGCCACTGACGCCAAAGGACTCCTGAAGGCGGCGATCCGCGCTCAAGACCCCGTTCTCTTCCTTGAACACAAAGGGCTCTACCGTCAGGTGTACGCCAAGGGCCCAGAGGGGGACGCGGATTTCGTAGTGCCTATCGGCAAGGCCAAGACCGTTCGACGAGGCACCGATCTGACGATCGTAACGTGGGGAGCCCTTGTTCATAAGAGCCTTCTCACCGCGCATATGATGGAATCGAAGGGGTACTCGATCGAGGTGATCGACCTACGATCAATCGTTCCGCTCGACATCGAGCACATCTTTGAAAGCGTTCGCAAAACGGGGCGGGTGGTAATCGCTCACGAAGACGTCCTCTTTGGAGGATTCGGGGGAGAGATCGCGGCTCAGATCGCCGAGCAATGCTTCGCGAATTTAGACGCACCAGTGAGACGGGTAGGGATGAAATACGCTGCGGCGGTGCCCCACGCACCGATCCTTGAGGACATCGTTCTGCCACAGACAGAAGACCTGGTGGCGGCGGTTGAGGAGACGCTTAGTTTTTAGATCCGAGATAGTCGACAGGAAGCTTCACCTTCCCGGATCTTAGAGAGGGAAAGAGGTTTCGATTACTTTGCGTTTTTGCCTCCGGCGTCACATTTGCTATGCTCTCAGGGCGCGTATGGTGTTTAGCTCGTACATCTTCCTTTTTTACTTCTTTCCGTTGGTCCTGGGGGCGTACCTTGTCGTTCCCCGCGCGCTCAAGAACTTTGTTCTCATCTCTGCCAGCCTCTTCTTCTACGCGTGGGGAGAGCCCCGATTCGTGGGGATGCTGCTCTCTCTGTGCGCCGTCGATTTCGTACTCTCGCAACTTATTGACCGAGCCGTCCCCCGCTGGTCCAAGGTGTGGCTCACCCTCTCGATCGTGATTAACGTGTGCTCCCTAGGATACTTCAAGTACGCGAACTTCTTCGTCGGGGAAGCCTCGCGAATTGGCTCGTGGTTCGGTGCTCCGCCCATAGCGTGGAAAACGGTTGTGCTCCCTATCGGGATCTCCTTCTTCACTTTTCATAAGATCAGCTACGTGGTCGACGTATACCGAAAGGTTCGTCCACCGTGCCGCAATCCGATCACCTTCCTCCTCTACATCCTCTTCTTCCCACAACTTATTGCCGGACCGATCGTTCGATACCATGAGATTGAGGATCAGCTTCACAAACGAACGACCCGCCTTGATGATATCTTCGAGGGACTCATTCGGTTCTCAATCGGACTCGGGAAAAAGGTCCTTATTGCTGACGTCGTTGGACATACGGCGGACAAGATATTCGCCCTCAAAGCGGTCTCCCTCTCACCGGACCTCGCGTGGCTCGGCATCTTAGCATACACGGCTCAAATCTACTTTGACTTCTCGGGATACTCGGACATGGCGATAGGACTCGCTCGAATGTTTGGGTTCCGATTCCCCGAGAACTTCAATCACCCCTACCTCGCCTCCTCCTTCACCGACTTTTGGCGTCGGTGGCATATGTCCTTCGGACGTTGGATGCGTGAGTACCTCTACTATCCACTGGGTGGAAACAAGTGCAGCGTTCGGCGCCAATACCTGAACCTTTGGATCGTATTCCTCTTCTCGGGATTGTGGCATGGCGCTCAATGGACCTTCGTTTTGTGGGGCGTGTGGCACGGGGTCTTCATGACCCTTGAGCGACTCTTCCTAGCAAAGTACCTCCTCAAGATACCACACGCCGCTCAAGTTTTCTTGACCCTCTTCCTCGTGATGTTGAGTCGAGTTCTGTTCAGGGCCGATGATCTCTCGCACGCCACCATGTACTTCCAACATCTCGTGAGCAACGCCGGGGTGAGGAAGGTTCTGCCACTCTACTCCGTGACCTCTCATTTTGAGATCGTCATGGTCGTAGTTGCCTATGCGCTCTGTCTCTGGCCACTTATTCCGGGAGCGCTCGCGCTCAAGGATAAGGTCCAATCGTGGAGCCCCCCCGCGATTCGATTAGCGGCGACAGCTTCTCAAGCGGCGTTGCTGCTCCTGCTCTCCGCCGCGGCGATGGCCGGCACTGACTTCTCACCGTTTATCTATTTCCAGTTCTGATCATGGAAGCCGTATCCTCGAAATCATATCTAGGAATCAAGGTGACCTTCCTTGCTATCGTAGGACTATTCCTCGCGTTTCCGATCGCGAACGACCTCCGCCCCGTAATCATGGAGCGAGCCCCATCAGGTATGCCAATGGCAAAGCCCGCGCCTCCATTCTCTCGCCAAGCTTTCTTGGGACGGTCGTGGCAAAAAGCGCTTGAGATTCGAGCGAAACGCTCATCTGGTCTTTGGTACCCCTTAACCCTCGTGGCCAACGAGATATACTCTCGGGGATTTGGTCAGATCTCGGCGTTTGACGCCGGCTCCGTTCGGGTTGGACATGAGAACCATCTCTTTCAAACGGCACACCTTGCAGCACTAAATCACAGACGTCCGAAGAACATCAATAAGCTCGAACAACGAGTCGCCGACATTAAAGAGCTTCAGGATCGACTCAAAGCTCGTGGAACGAGCTTAGTCATCGCGGTTACCCCGAATATGCCGCACCTCTATCCGGAGTTAATCCCAGCGGGCTATCTCGATACTTCAAGAGATAAACGACCTCATCCCTACGAGCTCGTCGAAAAGGCGATGAATGAGAAGGGGATCGCGTATGTCGATACGGTGGATGTTCTGAAGAGCGATCAGAGTAAGTTCCCTTTCCGATTTTTCACCCCTTCCGGTTCTCATTGGAATGACGTGGCCTCGTGCATTGGACTCCACGCTATTAACGATAAACTCAAGGAGCTTGGAGGCCGATCGTTCCGCGCCTTTTCGTGCGAAAACTATACAGTAGAGCCACAACCCCGCGGAAAAGATCGTGACCTCCTACAGATCGCGAACGTCCTGTTTCCGCAACGTTTTCATGAGCCAACGCCGTACGTTTCGATAACCTACCTTGAGCCTGAACCCGTTAAGCAGCCAACCACCCTCTTGGTCGGGACGAGTTATCTCTTCGCGCTTTCTGAACACCTCTACGATTGGAACCTCGCGAAGGTCCACAAACTTTACTTCTATTTCCGACAGTGGCGTTCGGGAGGCGAGGAATCCTTCCACGGGCTCTCGCGAAAAACGATGAACTGGGACGAAGTATTCTCAAACGAGATCATCATCGTCAATGTTGGCATTGGAAATCCTGTCACCATCGGATACGGATTCATTGAGGCCGCTTTAGCGGAGCTTCGCAAACGAGACGATGAGGCGCTCGCCGGGGCTCAACCGCGACGAAAAGCGATTGTGAAAGAGCGCCCGTAGACATTCAACATTTCGGCCCCGCGCCCAAAGGCGCAGACTATCCGGGCATCTCGTTACAAATCTCATCGGGGTCCCACAACTTTTCACCACCGTCTCCGATATAGGTAACGCGCCTCACGTTACGACTACTCGTTTAGGAGATTACCGATGCCTTACCCATATATTCCCGGCACTGTCTGGATACTCTCGGAAAATGCTAGCTGTATCCCGTCTGGGTGCTACCAGCTCCAGGACGTTCAAGATGAGATCCTGATCTTCTCCGTTGGTCGAGAGATTTCGTTCGGCCTTCCAAGGGACTACTACGAGTCGATACTGAAAAGGTCCGAAGCCGCGCGCCCGACAAGAACCTCCCCCCGTTCCTTCCTGCGAAGATACGCGAAGCTCATTCAAGCTCCGCCCCGTTCCCCTATCCCGCCGTCAGGCATGACCTTCTGCGCCATGGCACCCCGTCTCCAGCGCAAGCTGTTGGAGCTATGCCCTCAAGAGATCTTGTCGCGTAGCGCGCCGATTAACTAACAGTGAGACGTGGCCCCACATCTCGAACTACGGTGTGGGGCGCATCCACGCCCAGATCACCATCTCCACCTTGTGAGAGCCTAGATTCGGAAGCACGCAAAAGTCTGGGAGAACGCCTTCGCAGATAAGTCCGAGTTTGCGCATAACGTTACCCGACGCCGGATTATCCGGATGATGTTCCGCCTCGATGCGTTGGACCTTAGGCTGGCTTTGTCCCCACGCCACAATGGGCCGCCATGCCTCTGTGGCGAAACCGTGCCCCCACGCGGACCGCGAGAACACATACCCAGCACTCAGAGAGGATGGGTCTTTGATACCGAAACCGACGCAGCCGATACACTCACCGGAATCCTCGCGGAATACGAGCCACGCATATTGTTTATGAATCGCTTCCCTGCCATCGAAGTTGTCGGCGATTCCATGGACGAAGGGTCGACAATCGACTGGGTGCGACGCGCAAGGAAAGGAGAGATACTTCGTTACCACCGGATCACTCGCGTAGGTCTTATACACGAGCTCCACGTCATTCACTCCCATCGCTCGAAGTGTAAGCCGCTCGGTCTCAAAGGTTCTCGGAGGGAGCTCCGAGAGAGGCGCGGGCGCTGCGGAGCTCGCGTGTCGTTGCTGCGTATTCATCATAGGGGAAATCTCCTCCTTACCTCTCTTTGATCGGTGCGCATTCCGACGCTGCCGATCACCGATTCCGAAATGAACCGATCACTTATTCCGATATGAGCCGATCGGAGCGAAGCGACGTATGGTAGGTATCATGAGTTGGATTGTCTTTTCAATG